>CAUPZK010000003.1:0-85660 GCA_963515835.1 uncultured Aggregatibacter sp. | reverse complement strand
CTTCAGCATGTTTACCGGCAAATTCATCAAATAAGTCGCTCGGGCGTTTACCAAATACATTGACTAACATATTGAGACGACCACGATGCGCCATGCCCAATACGACATCGTCCATCCCATGACGGCAGGCATGACGGATGATCTCTTTCATCATCGGAATAAACGCATCGCTTCCTTCCAACGAGAAACGTTTCGCGCCCGGGAATTTCGCTCCTAAATAACGTTCTAAACCGTCAGCGGCCGTTAATTCTTTCAGCAAATTGATTTTTTCGTCTTTAGTGAAAAGTGGCTGTTGAATCCATTTTTCTTGTTTGCTTTGCAACCAATTACGCTGTTCCATATCGTGAATGTGCATAAACTCCAGCCCAATATTGCCGCAATAGGTGGCTTTCAAATCGCGGGCTAAATCACGGAGCTTCATGCTTTCCTTGCCATAAACGGCATAGTCGATATTGAAACTTTCGTCTAAATCAGCGTCGGTTAATCCATGTTGGTGATAGTCTAATTCAGGCACCGAGGAGGTTTTCCAGCGGTAATAATTGAGGGGATCGAGGGTAGCTTCAATGTAGCCACGGGAACGGTATGCGTTAATGAATTGTAAAACTTTAACTAATTTCGCGCTCGCTTCCGGATCAATCACGCTCACGCTCTGTCCATGATTTTCTCGCGCTAAACGGCGGAAATAATCGCGCACCGTTGAATGCGCCTGCTCAAGTGCGGTGGATTTTGGCAGCGTTTTAAAAATTTCTTGCCAACTGGCATCCACACTGTTCGGATCTTCAAGATAGCTTTCATAAAGATCCTCAATATAAGACTGATTTGCCCCACCTAGTGCACTGGAGGAGAGCCATTCATGTAAAGAATGCTGCATACATACCACCTTAAGATTTAAATACGCTAACAAACAACGTAACGATAAATAAAATACAGAAGAATTTTCTGCGCTTTGAATGTCGGCATTATGCCAAAAGCATTCATTTGATACTGTGATCTAGGTTTGAATTTTTACAAAAAATTAACTTTTATGTAAAAAAAGAGCAGTGAAAATATTTCAATTTATCACCGCACTTTCTAAAAAGAAAAATACTATTTATTCACTCATTTTGACATAAGGATTTGTTCGTTTTTCTTCACCGATGGTAGTATAAGGTCCATGCCCAGGTATCACAATCATATCATCTCCCAGAGGGTATAATTTATTGCGAATAGACGCCAGAATTGTCTCATAACTCCCCCCCGGGAAATCCGTGCGCCCAATGCCATTTTTAAACAACACATCACCGGTAAAAGCAATGCGTTTCTTGTGTTCAATAAAACCAATATGTCCCGGTGTATGTCCCGGCAAGTGTAAAACCTCAAATGTAAAATCACCAATATTGAGTATTTCACCTTCCTGATCTAACCAACGGTCCGGTTCAAAGGCAGACACCTCAAACAGCATACCAAATTTCTCTGATTGTTGCGGCAAGTTTTTAAACCAATAATCATCTTGCGAATTAGATCCCCAAATCTGTACATTAAAATGCTGTTTTAATTTTTCTGCTGCTCCTACATGGTCTAAATGGCCGTGTGTTAATAAAATTACTTGTAAATTCAGCCCAAGTTCTTCAATCCGTCTAATCAGCTTTTCCGCTTCGCCACCCGGATCAATAATTGCCGCTTTTTTTTCATCATCCCAAATTAAAGAACAATTTTGTTGAAATGCCGTTACGGGGATAATTTCAATGTTCATATGATACTCACCATATTTTTCAGTAAAAAACCGCACAAAAGTGCGGTCTAAATTTCAAATGTTTTTACTAACTACCGCGCCAAGTACGCACCGGACCGGTATCCATATGCACAAAATTACTGCGAGGATAAAAACCAACACCACCATTTTGTAGTGCATCGACGGCATCGCGTACTTTCGCTAATGGCACCCCATCAATGCGAAAATCGATGGCTTGTCCACGAATATGATAACTATTACTTGCTACCCCTCGACTACGACGATGCATTGCCGCATTGCTAGCAGCAGAACGATATCCACAAATAATTTGGATTTCCGTGTTACGTAAACCAAGATTCTGCTGCAACTGATAAAATTTAGTAAAAAGATTTGGGTCCATTCTATGAACCTGATTAGTACGCTTATCACGTAGAAAATGGTCTAGTAACCGCAAAGTAGCGTTATTAAAACCTCGTCCCAAAGCAAACTCTGCGCTCAGTTTCTCACCGGTATTAATATTACGAAAACTTAATAGACGGGGTTTTGGCGTTGAAACTGCCGCTAAAACCGTATTCGGTAAAAGCGAAGCGCCTAATACAATTCCCCCTAGCGATAACCATTTACGTCGACCATGGTTAATATGACTCATTATGTATTTCCTAAATATGATAATAATCTGTTTACTTAATTAAGGTTACCAAGATAAATTCCACAGATTAACGTTGAATATAGTGTTTTAAAATATCCCAATTAATATAACTTAAATCAGGGGCTTTGTCATAACCGTAAATATCCGGCAATGTGTGAACTTGATTTTTATCCACCCATGCAGTGACATAATACAAAAAGACCGGATTATCGGATTTAATACCAGCTGAAGTTGTTTTTTTACTTTTCAGCACATTTTGTTTTCTTTCATCCGTCCAACCGGCTTCTTTCAATAGAATCGTCGCCAACTGATCTGATTTTTCCACACGGACACAACCGGAACTTAACGCGCGATTTTTATTACCGAATAAATTACGTTTCGGTGTATCGTGCAAATAAATGGCCTCAGAACTCGGCATATTAAATTTATAATTCCCTAATGCACTGTTATCACTTGGTGCTTGGCGCAAGCGATATGGGAATCTTTTGGCCGACATATTTTCCCAATCAATAGTATAAGGATCGATGGTATTACCACTGCCATCAATAATCGTATAGCCATGGCGATAAATATAACTCGGATCTTTACGTACTTTTGGAATAATGTCTTCGTTAATCAAACGGGTTGGCGCATTCCAAGGCGGGTTCACTACCACATTACTCAAACGACTAGACATCACCGGCGTTTTACGGCTTGATTGTCCAACAATCACACGAGAACTTAAAACCACTTGTCCATCGCGATAATAATTGAGTTCGTAACTTGGAATATTCACGAAAATACCATCTTGGAATGCCGGTAAAATGCGTAAACGTTGAGCATTAATCGCTAAACGATGCAATTCAACCATATTATGCTTATCAACACCCACTTCTATCACATGGGCAACGCGCGCCGATGTTTGCTTAAAGAGCGCATTTTCGCCGGAAAGATTTTTCACAAAAGAGAAATTATCATTATTTTTGACCGCACTTAACCATGCAGACACTTGCTCATAACTTAACTGACCGGCTTTATAGCTATTGCCTGCATATAACCATTTTTGTGCGGATTTCTCTACATTGGTGGCATAAAACAAATAATCTAAAAACGCGTCGGTTAACAGAACATCTTCAATTAACTCGCCTTTTCCTGCTGCTTCATGGATCGCATTTAAAGCATTTGCTGAGCGTTTCGAAATTCCCCCGGCAATCGCTAATGCATAATCATGTAAAAATTGCTGCTTGGCCTGATTATCTGTCCAAATTGGAGAAAAATGATTCTCAACATAAATCTTGGCAATTAAAGGTTTAAATTGAAGAGACACATCACCAAAATGCTCAGAAAAGCGTTTTTCTGCCTCAACTGCCAAGCGTTCTTCTTCAGCCTTCTTCTCTGCAGCTAAACGTGCTTCCTCGACCTTATTTTCTAGCTCCAACTGCTGTGTGGCTAGCGTTGAGTCACTTTGCTGTAATTCCTCTGCAGCAACATTCCCTACATAAAGCATGCTTATCATCGCAAGAGTAACTAATTTAAACGTTCGAGTATTCATCAACTTACCTTAATTTTTATAAACTTTCTTAAAAACGACCGCACTTAGAAAAGTGCGATCCAAAAACAAGAGATTTATTGATTTGCAGACTTATCAGCCTGTTTTATTTCAGCCTTTTTCTGCTCAAATTTAACCATATCTGCCGCAATTGCAGCTGCCTCTTTCAGGAAGAAATCCGGTGCTTCATAATCTTTCGGCAAATCATCAATATCTTTCAATGGCTTTTTACCTTCACGTTTGAAACGCTCATTAATGTCTTTCAAACGTTTCTCGTCATCTTTATCATTTTCCGCTTTGCGTTTTTGATAATTTAATGACAAGAACTTACGTTCACGGCGCTCATTACGCACTTTTAAATCTTCGTTAAGTGCAATAAATTCCGGATTTTTCGCCATGCGGTCATTATGTTTTTGCACCAATTCGGAGACCGGTTTGCGTGCTTCGCTCACCTCAGAATAATTCACTGACGGAATTTTATCCCATGGCAATGCATTATCTTCTTTTTCTTCACCGTATTCTTTACTATCAATGACATCTGGGAATTGAATATCCGGCGCAACACCTTTCAACTGTGTGCTACCGCCATTAATACGATAGAATTTTTGAATCGTATATTGCAATAAACCCAGTGGGGTTTGATCCAAGTCGTAAACAAAATTCAAGGAACGACTTTGTTGGACGGTACCTTTTCCATAAGAATTTTGCCCGATAACAATACCGCGGTTATAGTCTTGGATTGCTGCTGCAAAAATTTCAGAGGCTGACGCACTAAAACGATTAATCATCACCAATAACGGACCGCTATATTGCTGCGCATTATCCGGATCTTCATGTACACGAATACGTTGATAAGCATCGCGAACCTGAACAACCGGGCCATCGCTAATAAATAAACCGGTCAAACCAACGGCTTCTGTTAAGGCGCCACCGCCATTTTCACGAAGATCAACGATTAATGCAGATGCTTTTTTTACTTTTATATCGTTAAGTAATTTTTTGACATCTTCTGTTAATCCCAAGTAAAAACTAGGAATCTTAATCACCGCAACATCAACGCCATCCATTTTCTCAATCGTTAATTTTGCTGCTTGGTCTTCAATACGAATTTTGTCACGTACCAAGGTAACAATACGGGACTTGCCACCTTTAGCCGATTCCACTTCCAAACGAACTTTAGAGCCTTTTTTACCTTTGATCTTGTCAACAATGTCCTCTAAACGCCAACCGACTACATCTTCAATTTCGCCTTTTTCCTGGCCCACACCAATAATTTTATCGCCAGCTTTAAGTTTTTTGCTGCGCTCTGCCGGCGCGCCAGGCACTAACGATTTAATACTGGTTTCATCGTCTTCAGACTGCAAAGTCGCGCCAATACCTTCCAAAGAAAGATTCATACTTTCATTGAAACTTTTTGCCGTACGAGGCGCTAAATAACTGGTATGGGGGTCGATTTCACGGGCAAATGCGTTTAAGTAGGTTTGTACCACATCATCCGCTTTGGTTTGAGTCAATCGACGAATGGCCAAGTTATAGCGTTTAACTAATTTCTCTTTAATTTCAGGCCATTTTTTATCTTTTAATTTCAAATTGATGATGTCATTTTTAACACGCGCTTCCCATAATTTATCGGCTTCCGCTTCCGTTTTAGGCCATGCGGCTTTTTCACGATCAATTTCAATTTGCGTATCGTCATTTAAAGCAGGTTCTTTATCCAACAAAGACAATGCATAACGATAACGCTCATAACGACGTTTCATCATCAAATCATAGATATTAAATGCAATATCCAAGTTGCCTGCATTCAATTCATCATCAATTTTTTTGCCATATTTTGCGCGTAAATCATCAATATCCGACTGTAAAAAAGTATTACGGTTAAAGTCTAATCCTTTGAGATAACGATCAAAAATCTTCTCAGAGAATTCGTCATCTAATTGAAATTTACGATAATGAGACTGTGTCAAACGTGTTGTCGCCCGCTTCGTGGCAAACATATTCGCTTCAGAAGGTTGCAGTGCAACAATATCTGAAGGTTTTAACTTAGGTTGCACCGCGTCAACAACACCCGCATTAAGAAACAACGTTCCTAATACAAGTGCGGTCAAATAATTTTTCGTTTTACTCAATTTCATTCAAACTTTCCTAATATATATACGGCAAAAACAAAATGAAGTTATCTGCACAGATAACTTCATTAAAAGTTGGTTTAAGCAAACAAACGGTCTGCTGTGACGTTTACGACCAAACCGTTATCTAATTCTACGCGGGCGGCCTCGTTGGAGAATTCCAACACTTTTGCATTTTGCGCTCTGTCGCCCACTTTAACTTTCACCTGCTGACCTTCTTGTAACTCTGCCATGTTTACGCTGGTCAGCACTAATTTAGGTTTACGTACCGTTTTTTCACCCTGTTTTGGAGTACGACGCGCCGGACGTTTTTTCTCAGTTGCTGCCTTGGCTGCTTTTTCTGCTGCGCGTTTTTGTGCAACCAATGCTTTAGCTTCAGCTAATTGTTGAGCAGCATGGTCTGCATGTTCCTGTTCTAATTCACCAGCCGGATTGCCTTGTAAATCCACACGCACAGCCCCCACTTTACAACCATGTAAATAACGCCAGTTAGACGTATATTGACGCAAAGCATGACGTAATTGTGTTTTACTTACGCGTTCATCATCTTTTAATGCTTCACTTAAATCTTGGAACAAACCGATTTTTAACGGTTTTGCTTCGCCCTCAAGAGAAAAACAGAGCGGAAATTTTTCCGCCAAATAAGCAATTATTTCTTTATTATTAGTTAATTTTTGTACTTCTGTCATGACGAAATCCTGTAGACATCCTATGTAGATTTTGAATCGAAAAAATTTGTCACATTTTAGCCACTTTGGCTAAAAATGACAATGAATAATCAGATTTAGCATAGAGAAATCATAAACACCGGCAAAAACGACCGCACTTTTTTATGCCATATTCAGCAAATCCGTGCCAAAAGAAAAGAACCAGTATAAAATATGCGCTTCTTTAATGAGGAATAACGATTCATGGCAGACAATTTACAAACTGATTTGAGCAAGGCAAATTACTCTCGCATTGTCCGCTGTGGCGATTGCAATGCTGTAATCAAAATTTTGTCCTTACAAAAAGGCCAACGTGCTGTCTGTCCGCGCTGCCATAATGTGTTGTACTCAACCAACCGTTGGAGTCTTAAACGCTGTTCCATTATTGCTCTTTCAATTTTGATACTAATGCCCTTTGCACTCACCTACCCGCTGCTGAGCATTCACCTGCTCGGTGAAAAAATTAATGCCTCGGTATGGCAAGGCGTGTGGAAAATGGCAACTCAAGGTTTCTCTTATACGGCGTTTTTAATTTTTATTTGCGCTGTTTTTATGCCTATTGCCTTTGCGCTTTTAGTCATCTTGTTGCGCTTAGCACAAATGGTCAAAGCCAAACCACGCAACCTTTTAATCTCCTTAGGCTACATTAAACCGTGGGTCATGTTTGATGTGTATTTAGTGGCTCTGGGCGTCACGATGTTCAAAGTGAAAGAATACGCTACGTTAGAGTTGGATATTTATTTAATTGCCTTTATTTTTACCGCACTTTTAACCACACTATTATTTATCAAAATTAACCCGGCAGAAGTATGGAATGATTTTTACCCACAAAGTAAGGCGGTCAACGACATCACCAAAGCAGAGGATTTGCGCTACTGTCATTCTTGCCAATACAGTTTCCTCAACCCCTTGACAGATAGCAAAGGTAAAAAAATTTGCCCGCGTTGTTATTCGCAAATTGATATTCCTTCTGCCATAAAATTACAACGGACTTGGGCGTTATTGTTAGCCGGTATTATCATGCTCTTTCCGGCAAACCTGCTGCCCATCTCGGTAATCTATGTCAATGGCGCACCAAGCGCTGATACATTAATGTCCGGCGTGCTAAGTTTTATTGACATGGGAAGCTATTTCATTGCCTTTGTCGTTTTCACCGCCAGTATTTTCGTGCCCATCAGTAAGGTATTGATTATTTTATATTTACTGATTTGCGTACATTTTAAGCTAAAACATTCTATCCGCTGGCAAATGCGCTTATTGCATGTGGTCCATTTTGTCGGTCGCTGGTCAATGTTGGATTTATTCGTTTTAGCACTCATGATGTCCTTAGTAACCAGAGGACAAATTATTGATTTTTCTGTAGGCACTGCCGCGCTGTATTTTGGCGCTGCAGTTTTCTTAACAATGATTGCCGCGGAACAATTTGATAGCCGCTTAATTTGGGAAATTTATGACAGACAACACAAAACACACAACACACACTGAAGTCGATGCCAACGTCACTCAAAATAGACGCATTTCACCTTTTTGGCTTCTACCTTTCATCGCCCTTTGTATCGGCGCTATTTTATTCTTTCAAATAATCCAAGAACAAGGTATCAGCGTTCGTATTACTTTCGCAAACGGTGAAGGTTTGGTCGCAGATAAAACCCAAATTCGCTATCAGGGGCTACAAATCGGTGTTGTGAAGAAAGTTAACTTCACCGACAACCTGCAAAAAGTTGATGTGGTGGCCAATATTTATCCGGAAGCCAAAAGTGTACTGCGTGAAAACACTAAATTTTGGTTGGTCAAACCAAGTGCCTCTTTAGCCGGGATTTCAGGGCTAGATGCCTTGGTGTCAGGTAACTACATCACGTTACAACCTGGCGATGGCGATGCTAAACACGAATTTATTGCAGAGACAGAAGGCCCTATTGCGCAATTAAACCCGGGCGATTTATTGATCCATTTAATTGCTGATGATCTTGGTTCTATCTCCATTGGCGCCTCCATTTATTACAAAAAAATGCCCGTGGGGAAAGTCTATGACTACCATTTCACCGAAGACGGTAAAAAAGTAGAAATCGATATTGTCATCGATAAACCTTATGCAAAATTTGTAAAAAAAGACAGTCACTTTTGGAACATCAGCGGCATCAATGCCAATATCGGTGTATCCGGTTTAAATGTGAACGTAGATAGTCTGAATGCTGTTGTGCAAGGTGCCGCCGCTTTTGACTCACCGCACGACAGTCCGATTGCAGAAATGAACGAAACCTATACGCTTTATTCCAACTTACAAGCGGCAAAACGCGGCATTAATATCAGCGTGAATATTCCGAATGTCGCCGGGCTTGAGGCAGGTAAAACACAAGTGTATTACCAAAACACCGAGATTGGTGTGCTATCCAAATTAAGTGCGGTAGAAAATAACGATGAAATGTTAAGTGGCACCTTGCTCATTGATCCCAACCTAACCAATTTATTTAAAACGAATACTCACATTGTATTGCGTGCGAAAAAAAGTGGCTTAGGCGATTTAACCGATATTCAAAAACTTTTACGCGGTCAATATTTTGAAGTTCTGCCGGGCAATGGCGATACTCAAACCGCCTTTAATGTAATTAAAGAAAGCGAGTTATTGCTCAAACAACCGAATACCTTAGTACTCAACTTAACCGCGCCGGAAACTTACGGCATTAGTGAAGGACAACCGCTGATCTATAACAATATTCAAATTGGTGAAGTGGTCGCGCAACATGTTGCTTCCGATGGGGTGCAATTTAAAGTTGCCGTTGCCGCTGATTATCGCCATTTGATCCACAGTGATACGTTATTTGTTGCAGCATCCAATTTTGATGTGAGTATTGGCGTTGATGGCTTACGCTTTGAAGCTGCCACGCCAGAAAGATGGTTACAAGGCGGCATTCGAGTCATTGCGGGCAAAGAACAAAGTAAAGCAAAAGAAAATTATGTACTTTATCGCGATTTAGCTAGTGCAGAAGCTGGCATTACCGATAATCGCCCAACCCCAACACTCACCCTGACGACGTCTAATTTGCCAAGTATTAACAAAGGCTCATTGGTACTTTATCGCCAATATGAAGTGGGCAAAATTTTAGATATCCGTCCACAACAGCAAAACTTTGCAGTTGATGTATTTATTTATCCGAAATACCAACACTTATTAACTGATAAAAGCCTGTTCTGGGTGGAAAGTGCGGCGCAAATTGACATTACGCCGAAAGGTATCAGCATTCAAGCAACGCCGATTACCCGTTCACTAAAAGGCGCAATCAGTTTTGATAACAGTGGTAGCAAACATAATCGCACCCTTTATCCGAATGAACTTCGCGCAAAATCTGCCGGACAACAAATTATCCTCACGGCAGAAGATGCGACGAATTTAAGTAAAGGCATGGCGCTACGTTATTTGGGTTTAACGATCGGCGAAATTGACAGCGTTCAATTAGATCAAAAGAATAATAAAATCATCAGCAAAGCGTTAATTCATCCGAATTATATGGCATTAATTGCCAAAGAAGGTTCCCGTTTCAAAGTGATTTCACCGCAAATTTCCGCGGGTGGTATTGAAAATATCGATAGCCTATTACAACCGTATATTGATGTGGAGATTGGTTCCGGCAAAACGAAAACCCAATTTGCCTTAACCCAATCCATCAACAATAACATCAAATATACCAACGGCTTGCCACTTGTCTTGGAAACGACAGATGCGTTAAATATTACGACTGGTTCGCCGATCATGTATCGTGGTGTAGAAGTAGGTACAATTAAAAATTTAGAGCTAAACTCCCTCGGCGATCGCGTATTAATTCATATTGTTATTGCCTCAAAATATCAACATTTAGTTCGCAAAAACTCTGAATTCTGGATTGCTTCGGGCTACGATTTCAACCTGAGCTTGTCTGGGGCACAATTTAACACCGGCAGCGTACAGCAATTGCTCAAAGGAGGAATTTCTTTCTCTACGCCATCCGGCACAGTCGTTCAGGAACCAGCGAAAGCGAATCAACGTTTCTTATTGCAAATAAAACGTCCGCAAGATAGCCAGAAATGGAATCAGGGTGCATTGCCACCAAGCCATTAAAGTGCGGTCATTTTTCCAAGTGTTTTTTATTTTAAATATTGAATAAAAATATTTAATATTTTAAGAATTTCTTAAGAAACACCACTTATAATGCGCCACATCCGACACAAACAGCGATGTGGCGTGACTATTCCATCTGATATTATTTAGGAGTCTTTATGAAAAAAATCGTAACCTTAGCAGCATTGTTAGCCATGTCTTCCACCGCATTTGCCGGTTTTCAAGACACTAACGCAAGTAACAATCTAACCACCGTGCAAGCGGCACAAAAAATGGCTGATCACGCACCAGTCACTTTAGAAGGCAACTTTGTTCGTCAAATCTATGACGATGAATTTATTTTCCGTGATAGCACCGGTGAAATCAAAGTGGATGTTGATGATCACGCATGGAAAGGCGTTAATGTCACGCCAAACGATCACGTTCGTATTCAAGGTTCCGTTGATAAAGATTTTGGTGAACCGACAAGCATTGAAGTACATCAAATTCAAAAAATTCAATAATTCACTCAAGCACCGCCTTTACGGCGGTGTTTTTTTTATATTCAACAAACACACCAAAAACAAACCGCACTTTGACTTAAAAAACCAAAGTGCGGTCTGTTTTTGAGATGAATTTATTTTATTTCTGTGTCGCTAATTCAAGTAACTTCACGATCACATTCACGGCATCTTTCATTCCCTCAAGCGTAATCAACTCATGCTTACTATGGAAGTTATAACCACCGGTAAAAATATTTGGGCAAGCTAAGCCTTTTTCTGCCAACCAAGCGCCGTCTGTGCCACCACGAATCAGTTTATGATAAGGCGTGATATTACATTGTTTCATAGCCGAATCTGCCAATTCAATGGCTTGAGGAATCTGTTTAATCACCTCATACATATTTTTATAGTTTTCCGTTAAAACTAGCTCAACCGGTTTTAACAAGCGTTTTTGTTGGTTAAATTTTTCCACTAAATCACAGATAAATTGTTTACGCTTTTCAAAATGAGCACTGTCAAAATCGCGAATTAAATACTGCAATTCCACTTTTTCAATCGTGCCGTCAAAGTGATGTAAATGGAAAAAACCTTCTCGCTGTTCCGTTTGTTCCGGCACTTCCATCGCCGGGAACGCATGTTGAAATTCGCAGGCCAATGCAAGCGCGTTAATCATTTTGTGCTTTGCATAACCGGGATGAATGTTGCATCCATGGAAAGTGATTTTTGCCGAGGCCGCATTGAAATTTTCGTATTCCAATTCACCGACTGCGCCACCATCTATCGTATACGCCCAATCACAAGAAAAACGCTCAAACGGGAAAAATTGCATTCCCAAACCAATTTCTTCATCCGGAGTAAACGCCACCCGAATATTGCAGTGAGGTAAATTCTCAGTTTTTAATCGATAAAGTGCGGTCATAATTTCCGCTATTCCGGCTTTGTTATCCGCGCCCAACAACGTTTTACCGTCTGTGACGATTAACGTTTTGCCGATCAGTTGATGTAAGAAAGGATAATACACCGGGCTGATAAACTCTTCCCCGATACCCAAAGCAATATCGCCACCACGATAGTTATCAATCACTTCAGGCTGCACATGTTTGCCGCTGCAATCCGGCGAGGTGTCGAGATGGGCAATTAAACCAATTGTTGGCGCGTGATGATCTACATTGGAGGGTAAAAATGCGGTTAATACAGCGTGTTTATTGAGTTCAATTTCTTGCAACCCGAGGGCCACTAATTCTTGCTGTAACAGTTTGGCTAAAGTTAATTGACCTGCCGAACTAGGAGAAATTTTAGCACCGGGTTTTGCTTGCGTATCATAACTCACATAATTGAAAAAACGTTCCAACACCGGTTCTCGAGATAATAAATCTTGCATTCTTTTTCTCCCTTATTTTTATCTAATTTGACTTTCCAAAAAAACAATAAAAAATTGTATTAAGTCTAGCGACAAATAGAGCTAAAATCCTTGATATATCACAACTATTTTAGTTTTTATTAAAAAACCTGATTAATTCCTTTTCATTATCTCCCGTTCACTATATCATTAGCGTTCATTTTACAGTCACCGCCTACATTTTTGTGGGCATTTGTTTCTAATTTTTATCGAAAAACTTCGGTACGTTAGGGAGAAAACCAAAGCTAGTGGAAAACTCGGTTCAAAACAAGCCAATTATTGAGCTTCGTTCAATCAAAAAATCCTACGGTTCCAATACCATTATTAACGATTTTAATTTAACCATTAATAATGGTGAATTTGTCACCATTCTTGGCCCATCCGGTTGTGGTAAAACCACCGTGTTGCGTTTATTGGCCGGATTGGAAGAATTAGATTCCGGCAACATTATTTTGGACGGTGAAGACATTACCAATGTACCGGCAGAAAAACGTCACATCAACACCGTATTCCAAAGTTATGCCTTATTTCCACATATGACGATTTTTGAAAACGTGGCTTTCGGTTTGCGTATGCAAAAAGTGCCGGAAAGCGAGATCAAACCTCGTGTATTAGAGGCATTGCGTATGGTTCAGTTGGAAGAGATGGCAGAACGTAAACCTACCCAACTTTCCGGCGGACAACAACAACGTATCGCAATTGCTCGTGCGGTGGTCAATAAACCGAAAGTCTTGTTACTTGATGAATCTCTGTCTGCGCTGGATTATAAATTGCGCAAACAAATGCAATATGAATTAAAGCAATTACAACGCCAATTAGGCATTACCTTTATTTTCGTGACCCATGACCAAGAAGAGGCAATCACCATGTCTGATCGTATTGTCTTATTGCGTAAAGGTAAAATTGCACAAGACGGCTCTCCGCGTGAGATTTATGAAGATCCGGCAAACTTGTTTGTGGCACGTTTCATCGGCGAAATTAATGTTTTTGATGCAACCGTCATTGAACGCAAATCAGACGATGTAGTACTTGCCAATGTGGAAGGCCGTATTTGTGATATTTATACGGATATTCCGGTCGAAAAAGATCAACAACTTCAAGTGTTGCTTCGTCCTGAAGATATTGTGATTGAAGAGCTGGATGAACACGAACATTCTAACGCGATTATCGGTCACATTATCGACCGCACTTACAAAGGTATGACTCTTGAATCTACCGTAGAATTCGAGCACAACGGCAAACGTGTGTTAGTGAGCGAGTTTTTCAATGAAGACGATCCTCATATGGATCACAGTATTGGTCAACGTGTAGGGATTACTTGGCACGAAGGTTGGGAGGTTGTACTCAACGATGAAGATAATCAATAATAAATTTCAGAAAATTACTGTTGCGATTATCTTCGGTTGGCTCATTTTCTTTGTGCTAATTCCAAACTTATTGGTATTAGTCGTAAGTTTTTTAACCCGAGATGGTAGTAACTTTTATGCCTTGCCATTTAACTTGGATAACTACATCAACCTGTTTAATCCGCTTTATGCGCAGGTGGTGTGGAATTCATTGTATATGTCGGGCATTGCCACCATTATTTGCTTACTGATCGGCTATCCATTCGCCTTTATGGTCAGCAAAATTCATCCAAAATATCGACCGCTCTTATTGTTCCTTGTGGTATTGCCATTCTGGACAAACTCGCTGATTCGTATTTACGGTATGAAAGTGTTCCTTGGTGTGAAAGGCGTGTTGAATACCATGTTAATGGACATGGGCATTTTGAGTGAACCGATTCGCATTCTAAACACAGAGGTGGCGGTGATCATCGGTTTAGTCTATTTGCTTCTGCCATTTATGATTTTGCCACTTTACTCCGCGATTGAAAAATTAGACGGACGTTTATTGGAAGCCGCAAAAGACTTAGGCGCTAATGCGTTTCAACGTTTCTTCCGTGTGATTTTACCACTCACCATGCCGGGCATTGTGGCAGGTTGCCTGTTGGTATTGTTACCGGCAATGGGCATGTTCTACGTAGCGGACTTACTTGGTGGTGCGAAAGTCTTACTTGTGGGTAACGTGATTAAGAGTGAATTCTTAATTTCCCGCAACTGGCCGTTCGGTTCGGCAATCAGTATCGGCTTAACGATTCTCATGGCCTTGTTAATTTTTGTGTACTACCGTGCCAATAAACTATTGAATAAGAAAGTGGAGTTAGAATAATGAGCCGTTTACTACGTAATATCTTTATGTTTGTGGTATACGCTTATTTGTATATCCCGATTATTATTTTGATCACTAACTCCTTCAACGAAGACCGTTATGGCTTAAGTTGGAAAGGCTTTAGCTGGAACTGGTATGAACGGCTGTTTAACAATGATACTTTAATTCAAGCAGCGATTCATTCTGTAACGATTGCTTTCTTTGCAGCAACCCTCGCTACAATTGTAGGCGGTTTAACTGCGATTGCGCTCTATCGTTATCGTTTCCGTGGCAAACAAGCCGTAAGTGGTATGTTGTTTATTGTGATGATGTCGCCGGATATCGTGATGGCGGTATCGTTGCTCGCGTTGTTTATGGTTGTGGGGATTTCTTTAGGTTTCTGGTCCTTATTGTTGGCACATGTGACCTTCTGTTTGCCTTATGTCACGGTCACTATTTTCTCCCGCTTAAACGGTTTCGATGCCAGAATGTTAGAAGCCGCAAAAGATTTGGGGGCAAGCGAAGTGACGATTTTACGCAAAATCATCCTACCACTTGCGTTACCTGCCGTGGTCTCCGGTTGGTTGTTAAGCTTTACCATCTCGCTAGATGATGTTGTGGTGTCGTCTTTTGTGAGCGGTGTAAGCTATGAAATCTTACCGTTGCGTATTTTCTCCTTGGTGAAAACCGGGGTGACACCGGAAGTTAATGCACTTGCAACCATCATGATTGTGCTTTCATTATTACTCGTAGTTGCTAGCCAATTTATCGGCAGAAAACACAAAGACATCTAGCGGTAATAATGTTTCACAAATAATTTAATATCACATACAATACGCCTTGACGCACAATCAAGGCGTTTTTTTATACCTGCATTTTATGCAGGTGGTTTTTTACCCCTCTTTTACGGAGAACAAACAAAAATGAAAAAATTTGCTGGTTTATTCACCGCAAGTATGATCGCCGTTGCCCTTACCGGTTGTAACGAAAAAGATAACAAGCAAGCGCAAACCACACCCGAAGCTGCAAAAGCTGAAGCGCCTGCAAATGATACCGTGTATCTTTATACATGGACGGAATATGTGCCGGATGGACTTTTAGATGAGTTCACGAAAGAAACCGGCATCAAGGTTATTGTTTCCAGCCTTGAATCCAACGAAACCATGTATGCAAAAATCAAGACCCAAGGGGCTGCCGGCGGTTATGATGTGATTGCGCCGTCTAACTACTTCGTATCCAAAATGGCACGCGAAGGTATGTTAAAAGAACTTGACCACAGCAAATTACCTGTCATTAAAGAATTAGACCCTGATTGGCTCGACAAGCCTTACGACAAAGGCAACAAATATTCCCTTCCACAATTATTAGGTGCGCCGGGTATTGCATTCAACACCAATAGCTACAAAGGTACCGATTTCACCTCTTGGGGTGATTTATGGAAACCGGAATTTGCGAATAAAGTACAATTATTAGATGATGCCCGTGAAGTATTCAACATTGCCTTATTGAAAATTGGTCAAGATCCTAATACGCAAGATCCAGCAATTATCAAACAGGCTTATGAGGAATTGTTGAAATTACGTCCGAATGTGCTTTCTTTCAACTCTGATAACCCGGCAAACTCTTTTATTTCCGGTGAAGTAGAAGTGGGTCAATTATGGAACGGTTCTGTGCGTATTGCGAAAAAAGAACAAGCACCTTTAGACATGGTGTTCCCAAAAGAAGGGCCGGTACTCTGGGTGGATACTTTAGCCATTCCGGTTACCTCTAAAAACCCGGACGGTGCGCACAAACTTATCAACTATATGTTAGGTGCGAAAGCCGCTGAAAAATTAACCTTGGCAATTGGTTATCCAACGGCGAACCTTGAAGCGAAAAAAGTCTTACCAAAAGAAATCACGGAAGATCCGGCAATCTATCCAACAGCTGAAGTATTAAAAAATAGCTACTGGCAAGATGATGTGGGTGATGCGATTCAATACTATGAACAATATTATCAAGAGCTAAAAGCAGCGAAATAATTTGTTCTCATAGCCATCACAAAAGTGCGGTCGAAATTTATATTAATTTTCAACCGCACTTTTTTTATCTAATGCTAAGATAAGGAAATGAAAAGCGAAAAAGGAGGGGATTATGACAACACCAATTTCAGACAAAATTCACCACGCGTTGTCCCAAATTGATAATGTACTGTTAGCTCAGGATATTTGGCTTATTTTACAAGAGCAAAAATTTGTGGGATTCCTACCGCACTTTGCCGTACAGCACTTGTGCAACAAGCATCAAATCACGCCTCAACAACTCTCCCTTCAGCTGCTTCCTATTGCCGCTTGTTATGCCACCACGCCTATCTCACATTTTAATGTTGGCGCGATCGTCACAGGAGTGAGTGGCAATTTTTATTTCGGTGCGAATCAAGAATTTTGCCAAACGGATATTCAACAAACCATCCATGCCGAACAAAGTGCGATTAGTCATGCTTGGATGCGCGGAGAAAAACAAATCACCGATATTAGCGTCAACTACACGCCATGTGGCCATTGTCGCCAGTTTATGAATGAGTTAAATAGCGCAGAAAAATTACAAATTCATTTACCGCATAGCCAGAATAATCCGTTGCACCAATATTTACCTGATGCATTCGGGCCAAAAAACTTAAACATTCAGCTACATTTGCTGGATCAACATGACAATCAATTATCCTTAAACAGCAACGACCCAGTGATTTCAAAAGCCCTTGCGATGGCTAACCAAGCGCATGCGCCTTATTCAAACTCCTTCCATGGCATTGCATTACAAACGCAAGATCAACACATTTATCACGGCAGTTATGCGGAAAATGCCGCGTTTAACCCAAGCCTACCGGCAATGCAGGTGGCGCTGAATTATCTTATTTTAAGTGGCGAAACCGTAGAAAATATCACCCGTGCGGTGATGGTCGAAAAATCTCAAACCTTAAACTACAAAGCAATGGCAGAAGCCTTACTCGCCAGCGTATGTGAGGTGAAATTAGAATATTTTGAGGTATAAAAGTGCGGTGAATTTTCAGTGCGTTTTTAAGAGAAAAAAATGGGTGCGTATAACCGCACCCATATTTATTTTTTAACTGATTTAGTTTGCAGATTTACCAATCACCTCTAATCCGCCCATGTAAGGACGTAAAACCTCCGGTACAGTAATTGAACCGTCAGCATTTTGATAGTTTTCCAAAACTGCCACTAAGGTACGCCCCACGGCTAAACCGGAACCATTAAGGGTGTGCACCAAACGGGTTTTCTTGTCGCCTTTTGAACGACAGCGTGCTTGCATACGACGCGCTTGGAAATCCCACATGTTAGAGCAAGAAGAAATTTCACGGTACGTATTTTGCGCCGGCACCCAAACTTCTAAGTCGTAAGTTTTGCAAGATCCAAAGCCCATATCACCGGTGCAAAGTAATACTTTACGATATGGCAAGCCAAGTAATTGCAAGACTTTTTCCGCATGACTTGTAAGTTCTTCTAGTGCATCCATGGATTTTTCAGGCTCCACAATTTGAACCAATTCCACTTTATCAAATTGGTGCATTCGAATTAAACCGCGTGTATCACGGCCGTAAGAACCCGCTTCAGAACGGAAACATGGCGTATGTGCGGTCATTTTTAACGGTAAATTTTCCGCTTCTAAAATGTCACCACGTACCAAGTTAGTGACCGGCACTTCCGCTGTCGGAATCAATGCATAAGTGCGTTGCACTTCATTTGGATCTTGCCCTTCTAGCGGTTTAGTGTGGAATAAATCTTCACTAAATTTAGGCAATTGACCTGTGCCATAAAGCGTATCGTGGTTCACTAAATAAGGCACATAAGCTTCCGTGTAGCCATGTTGTTCGGTGTGTAAATCCAACATAAATTGCGCGATGGCACGATGTAATTTGGCAATTTGCCCTTTCATCACCACAAAACGGGAACCGGTTAATTTGACCGCAGAAGCAAAATCTAAGCCTTGTAAATTTTCGCCTAACGCAACGTGGTCTTTTACCTCAAAATCAAATTTGCGTGGTTCGCCCCAACGAGATACTTCAAGATTTTCACTATCATCTTTCCCCAAAGGCACTTCATCAGCAGGAATATTCGGGATGTTCAAGGCAATGTCATTTAACGCATTTTGTACTTTTTCTAACTCAACTTTACCCTGTTCTAATTCTGCGCCCATGTGATCCACTTCCGCCAACAACGGCGCAATATCTTCTCCACGGGCTTTTGCCGCACCGATCGCTTTAGAACGCGCATTACGTTCTGCTTGTAACGTTTCGGTTTTTACCTGTAAGGCTTTTCGTTGTTCTTCTAATTGCGTGATATTTGCCACATCAAGGGTAAAACCACGTTTAATTTTTAATTTTTCTGCAACTTCTGCTAAATTATTACGAAGTAAATTCGGATCGATCATACTTTTACCTTTCTTCTTCTGTTTATTAATACCGTGTTAAAAATTGCGTTTATTCTATATCGTATTCAACCAATAAACTAGCAAAAACATGGACTAAAGTGCGGTCAGAAATCGCCGTGTTTTTTCGTGCTACCTTATTTTCCACTCAAAAAGAGGTCATTGGATACTCCCTATGAGTTTAAAAGTACGCCAATAAAACTTTGATGTAACGCAACAATTTTCCTAATTCTACTACTTAATAAGTAGTCTTAATGTTAAACTAGCGCCGATTTTCTCATCACCAAATGAAATTATTTTCTGGAGTATCTATGGAATTTCTAATGAACTTAAGTGAAGGCTCGCAATTTGCTATTCAACTTGCGATCGTCTTAATCTGTTTATTCTACGGCGCCAAAAAAGGCGGTATCGCTCTCGGTTTGTTAGGCGGTATTGGTCTTATTGTCTTGGTGTTCGGTTTCGGCATTGAACCGGGTAAACCGGCAATCGATGTCATGTTAACCATCCTTGCGGTGGTGGTAACATCGGCAACATTACAAGCCAGTGGCGGTTTAGATGTGATGTTGCAAATCGCAGAAAAATTACTGCGTAAAAATCCGAAATACGTCAGTATTCTCGCTCCGTTCGTTACCTGCACCCTGACTATTCTTTGCGGTACCGGACACGTGGTTTATACCATGCTACCGATTATTTACGATATCGCGATTAAAAACGACATTCGTCCGGAACGCCCAATGGCAGCCAGTTCTATTGCCTCACAAATGGGTATCATCGCTTCCCCAGTTTCCGTTGCGGTAGTCACCTTAACGGCTTTCTTAGTGAATGCACAAAACCATTTAGCAGGCTTTGATGGTTACTTAGATTTATTAAAAATCACTGTGCCATCCACCCTTTGTGGTGTTTTAGCTATCGGTATCTTCAGCTGGTTCCGTGGTAAAGATTTAGATAAAGACCAAGAATTCCAAGAAAAATTAAAAGATCCTGAATTCAAAAAATATGTGTATGGCGACAGCGCTTCCCTACTCGATAAAAAATTACCACAATCCAGCTGGAACGCGATGTGGATTTTCTTCGGTGCGATTTTAGTGGTTGCCTTATTGGGTTATTTCAAAGAATTACGTCCATCTTTCGAGAAAAGTGCACCTGCGCAGGTAGTTGAAGTACTTTCAGGTGATAAAGCAGTCAAAAGCTTTAACGTGAAAGACGGTAAAATTCTTGCCGTAGCTAAAGACGGTAAAGTCGCTCTTGATGTTAAAGACAACAAAGCCAAAGCCAAAACAGTTTATGACCGCGCTGAGATTTATGACAACGAAGGCACATTAACCCAAACGATTGCTTTACAAGATAACAATGTGATCATTACTGCCGCGGATAAAACAGAAACCATTGAAAATGCGGCAATCGTCTTAAAAGACTCCGTGAAGAAAAAAGTCAATTTAGGCATGGTTCATGTCATTCAAATCTTCATGTTATTGGCCGGTTCATTAATCATCATCTTTACAAAAACCGATGCCGGCAAAATCAGTAAAAATGAAATCTTCCGTTCCGGTATGATTGCATTAGTAGCAGTGTTCGGGATTTCTTGGATGGCAGAAACCATGTTTACCGTCCATACACCGATGATGAAAGCGGCATTAGGTGATGTAGTAAAAGCTCACCCTTGGACTTATGCTGTAATGCTACTATTAATCTCTAAATTCGTTAACTCCCAAGCGGCGGCATTAGTGGCATTCGTACCACTGGCATTAGGTATCGGTGTTGACCCGGCGATTATTCTTGCCTTCGCCGCAGCGTGTTACGGTTACTACATTTTACCAACCTACCCAAGTGACCTGGCAGCAATTCAATTTGACCGTTCAGGCACGACCCACATCGGTAAATTTGTCATCAACCACAGCTTTATTTTACCGGGCTTAATCGGTGTAATTACCTCCTGTATATTTGGTTACATCTTCACAACCCTGTTTGGATACTTGTAATTTAGATTAGACTTAATCTCAAATAAAAAGGCTACTTCTCATGAAGTAGCCTTTTTTATGTGTTTTCAAATCCCAAAATAACGCTAAAATCAACCGCACTTTTATCAGGTTTCAACATAATACTATCGGAACGGCATGGGTGACTCGCAATGTTATGACACAAGTAAGAAAACTGTCTTTACTTATACCGTTTCTTTTGGCTCGCCTGATCTAATCCCTTTAACCAGTCCAGCTTCTCTTTCATCTTAATTTCCATGCCTCTTGTGGTCGGAAAATAAAATTGCGTGTTTTTAAGTTCTGGTGGGAAGTAGTTTTCACCGGCGGCGTAGGCATGAGGTTCATCATGGGCATAGCGGTATTCGGCACCGAAGCCCAAATCTTTCATGAGATTGGTTGGGGCGTTTCGTAGGTGTTCCGGCACATCAAAATCAGCCGATTCCATCGCCAATTTTTTCGCGGCTTTGAAGGCGAGGTAAACTGCATTACTTTTTGGTGCAACGGCTAAATACACGATAGCTTGCGCAATAGCGCGTTCGCCTTCAGCTGCGCCAACGCGGGTAAAACAATCCCAGGCGGAAAGAGCGACTTGCATTGCGCGCGGGTCAGCATTGCCCACATCTTCCGAGGCAATCGCCAACAAACGGCGTGCCACATAAAGGGGATCGCCGCCAGCCGTGATAATCCGAGCATACCAATAGAGCGCCGCATCCGGTGCAGAGCCGCGAATAGATTTATGCAGTGCAGAAATGAAATCATAAAAACGATCGCCTTGTTTGTCGAAGCGCGCTTGACGCTCCCCCAGCACTTCTGTAAGTAAAGTGCGGTCTAAAATTTTACCGTTTTCGGATTCGGCGGCCATGTCCACCATCATTTCCAAGCAGTTCAATGCAAGGCGCGCATCACCATTGACATATTCTGCCAAAAGCGACAATAAATTCGCTTGCAAATCTAACCGCACTTTGCCCAAGCCGTTTTTCGGATCGTTGATCGCTTGTTGCAACACATGCTCAATTTCCTGCGTGGAAAGCGGTTTGAGAATATAAACTCGTGCACGGGAAAGCAGCGCGTTATTTAATTCAAAGGAAGGATTTTCTGTGGTCGCACCAATAAAAATAATGGTGCCGTCTTCGATATGCGGCAGAAAGGCATCTTGCTGGCTTTTATTGAAACGATGCACTTCATCCACAAACAAAATGGTACGCAGCCCCGCCAATTTATTTTGTTTCGCTTTTTCAATGGCTTCACGAATTTCTTTAATGCCGCTGGTGACAGCAGAAATACGCTCCACTTCCGCTTGAATACGTTGCGCAATAATTTCCGCCAAGGTGGTTTTGCCGGTGCCGGGTGGCCCCCAGAAAATCATGGAATGAACATAGCCTGCCTCAATCGCTTTGCGCAACGGTTTACCTTCGCCCAACAAATGAGACTGGCCACAATATTGTGCCAAAGTAGTTGGGCGCATTCTGGCCGCTAAAGGGCGAAAGTCATTTTCGTTGAAATCAAAGCTAAAGTTAGACATGGTTCAATTGCTTATTTTTTACGTTGGTCGTCCAATTCTACGCCTTTAGGGACGCTAAATTTAAACAAACCGCTATCTAGATGTTGGTTGGTAATATTGCGCAAAATATATTGATTAGACTGCCCGTCTTTTTCAATGGTACTAAACCCTTTTAATACACCGTTTTGATCGATACGAATATCAAATTGCTTAATATTGCTGTTTTTGGCTTTCGGTTTTAACACGAAAGTGTCATCTTTTTGTTCTACCGAATATTGCGCCCAATGACTTTTTTCATTGCTGGTGAGCAACACGAACGGCGTATTATTTACCGCCTCTTTTACCCAATTGGCCGTCACTTGTTCCACAAACGGATCATAGAACCAAAGGGTTTGTCCATCGGCAATAATTTGGGTTTCTTGTGGTGATTTAGTGTCCATACGGAACAAATTCGGACGCTTAATTTGTAATTTTCCATTGCCTTGTTGCACATTTTTACCATTTGCCGAACTCACCGTTTGTGCAAAATCTGCACTTAACGTATCCACTTTATTTAAGCGATTCTGTAACTCAATATCAGCATTTGCCCAAGCAAGAGACGCCATTGTCAAAAGAGAAAGTGCGGTGAGTTTTTGAAACGTTTTTTTCATGTTATTCAATTCCTTGTTTAAACCGATTACCTTTAGCCGCTTCAGTCTATGCACCGGTAAACGGCCAAAAATAAAGTGACCATTTAACCTCAAAAGGAGAGATTCATTCTAATAATCCGCCCCGCGCGCCAAAATCTCACGCTTGCCATTTTGCAATGGCGAGACGATCCCCTGTTCTTCCAGTTGATCCATAATATTCGCTGCACGGTTAAAGCCCACGCGGAAACGGCGTTGAATCGCAGAAATGGAAGTTGTGCCCGTGCTGACAACAAACTCGACCACTTCATCAAACAACTCATCGGTCTCGCCCGAATTATCCCCTAAGCGTTCTAAGGCATCTTCGTCTTCATTGCCGTCTAAAATGCCTTCAATATAATTCGGTTTACCACGCGCTCTCCAATCGTCTGCGACACGGCTAACTTCATCATCAGTCATAAAGGCACCGTGAATACGGATTAATTCGGTAGAGCCTTGCGGTGAATACAACATATCGCCCTTGCCCAGCAAAGATTCCGCACCACCTGCATCGAGAATCGTACGTGAGTCAATTTTCGTTGCCACGGTGAAAGCAATACGGCTCGGCACATTGGCTTTGATTAAACCGGTAATGACATCCACAGAAGGGCGTTGTGTTGCCAAAATCAAGTGAATCCCTACTGCACGGGCTTTTTGCGCCAAACGCGCAATCAGTTCTTCCACCTGTTTGCCGGCAACCATCATTAAATCGGCAAATTCATCCACAACGACTACAATATAACTCAGCTTCTCTAACGGAGGCGGAAGCTGATCCATAGAATCACCCGGACGCCATAATGGGTTTGGAATCGGCATTTTTAATGCATCATACTCATCGATTTTCTCATTGAAACCTTCAATGTTACGCACCCGTAAAGCAGACAATAATTGATAGCGGCGCTCCATTTCATCCACACACCAACGCAACGCATTAGCGGCTTTTTTCATGTCCGTAACGACTTCCGTTAATAAGTGAGGAATGTCATTATAGACGGATAATTCCACCACTTTCGGGTCAATCATGATGAACTTCACTTCTTCCGGTTTTACGCGATAAAGCAAGCTTAAAATCATCGTATTCACGCCAACGGATTTCCCGGAACCTGTCGTTCCCGCCACCAATAAATGCGGCATTTTTGCGAGATCCACAATCATGGGTTTACCACTAATATCTTTACCTAATGCCATGGAAAGCAAGGCTTTGGCATTGCGGAATTCATCGCTGTCGAGTACATCGCGAAGCGGCACCATTTGGCGATGATCATTCGGCGTTTCAATACCAATATAAGGCTTGCCGGGAATCACTTCTGCCACACGAATAGCGCGGAACATCAAAGCACGAGCTAAGTCTGTATCTAAGGCAGTGACTTTGGCCGCTTTGACCCCCGGATCCAACTCCAGTTCATAACGAGTCACCACCGGCCCAACCAACACATCTTTCACTTTTGCCTTCACATTGAAATTGCGTAGCTGTTGTTCAATACGTTGCGAAGTTTCCACAATTTCTTCTTGAGTAATATTTTGGGCTTTGCTTTGGTGCCGATCTAATAAATCCAAGCTCGGCAATGGTGTGGTCGGCTTTTCAACGTTAGCTTTATTCTGCTGGAATGCCGGATGAACAAGAGAATCGCCATAAGGCTTATATTGTGGCGTGATCTGAGGCATTGTTGATTCAGCGTCTTCAGTTTTGCTCACTGATGGCGCAACCACCGTTGTTTCATGATGAATTTGAGCAGATTGTGGCGTCTCCACATGCGTATTCTCATGTGGCACCGATAAAGACACCGTCGGCATCATTTCCTGTTCTGAAAAATCATGGGAAAAATCCACCGCACTTTGAGGTTCAATCGCCGGTTCCACATGCGCTTGTACTGATGATAAAGACGTTTGAGTAAGTGAAGTAGCAGCAAACGCCGACTGAGGTGTCGGTGTGGCAATGGTCACATTGGGTAATACCTCTTGCTGCTCAAAATCATAAGAAATAAACGCATCAGCAGTATCAGTCTCTTTTTCCGGAGTAATCGTCATACTGTCAGAAGACACTGATGTCATTTCTTCAGAGAGTCCGGTGATGTGAAGCTGATGATTTGATTCTGTGTCTGTTTCTGCTGAATTTTCTTCGGACAAAGCTTTTGCCTGCGTCATTAGGCTTTCTTGGGATACCAAAATAATTTCTTCTTTTGCTTCAGCGGAAACATTTTCATTCGATTGCGGTTGCGTTTCTTCTGCTGGCGGCGTTTGCATGGTTAACCATTGATAAAAACGAACCAACAATCGGATAAACGAAGCCCCGGAACACAAAATAAATCCCGCGAGGGCAAAAATCCCTGCGAAGACAAGCAACCCGAATTTTCCGGCGGCTTCATAGAACGTTAAAGTGAGCCAACCGCCTAACACGCCACCGGACAAATAATTTGCCGTGTTGTTAAAGGACAATGTACAAATGACTGTCAATCCGCAAAGCAATAAAATAAAGCCAAATGTCCGCAAGCTAAATTTCGTCCATGTCAGCGAAGTTACCCGTTTAGTACGAATTAAATATGTCGGAATAAAACACAACATAAACGGAATAACATTCCCTACATAACCGAAAAGTACAAAAAATAAATCCACAAACCATGCCCCGAATGCGCCGGCTTTGTTGATGGTATCCGACGAAAAACTGGAGGTCGCCCAAGAATTATCCAGCGGCGTGTATCCCAACCAAGCAATGATCAGATAAAATCCGAAAAGTGCGGTCATACCTAGCAACAAATTTAATAAATAATCTTTCGGGGAAAAATGTTCGGTAATACGTTTAATCATGCGTTACGACTTTATCTCTATTTCAACTGTAAAAAATTAGTTTGTTTGACTTCTTCCATCACTACATAAGTACGGGTATCATTCACGCCGGGTAACCGTAGCAAAGTGGTGCCGAGCAATTTACGGTATGCCGCCATATCCGCCACTCGGGTTTTCAACAAATAATCGAAATCACCGGAAACCAAATGGCATTCTTGAATTTCATCCAACTGTTGTACCGCTAAATTAAATTCCTCAAACACATCAGGTTTACCGCGCACTAAAGTAATTTCCACAATCACCAACAATGGCGAATCCAATAATTCCGGATTCAGTAAGGCGCGATATCCCATAATCACCCCTTGTCTTTCCAAACGTTTTACACGTTCTAAACAAGGTGTTGGAGATAACCCTACTTTTTTCGACAAATCAATGTTGGAAATTTTACCGTTGCGTTGTAATTCATTGAGTATTTTTATATCAATGGCATCTAAAGCTTTTGTTAATTTCTTTTCCATGTGCGACGTTCGTATGAATGAGAGAAAATAGTGATTAATTCTAGCCTATTTGGCCCAATATTGCAGTAAGAAAGTAGAAAGCTCTCCAATATTCATTGAGTACAAAATTTAATTTGTTTAACCCTATTTTGTATTCAATCAAAGAGCAACGCAGATCTGAACAAAAAGAGATTGTTTTCATTTCTTTCGCGTGTTCTAATGAGCCCCACGCTAGACAATCACTTCAGTAAGTTAGTTATTTCGGTTCTTCCTCATTCAAGTTTTGAATTTGTGCTTTGAAGATTCAATTTACCCATCTCTATTTAAGTTAAATCGCTAGCAATTCGTGCTGAACATAAGCACACCATTTCATTATTTAAAATAAGGAAGACAACATGTCTAAATTAAACGGCACCGTAAAATGGTTCAATTCCGCAAAAGGTTTCGGTTTTATCGCACCTGAAGATGGTTCTAAAGATGTTTTCGTACACTTCTCCGGCATCGTGGGCAATAATTTCCGTACGTTAAACGAAGGCGACCGTGTTGCTTTTAACGTGCAAGATTCCCAACGCGGTCCGACAGCCGTTGACGTTGAAGTGATTTAAGAAACATTTCTACATAAAAATAGCCCTTCTCAAAAGGGCTATTTTTTTATCTATCGTTTTTATTCATCCGCATTTTCAAAAGTGCGGTCATTTTTTAAAGCGAATCTAAGATTCCCAGTGCATCAACAAGTTTCTTCACAGTAAACACTTGCATGTTTTCCACCGCATGTTTTGGCTTATTCCCGAACGGGACAATCGCACGTTTAAAACCGTGTTTTGCGGCCTCACTAATACGTTCCTGCCCACTTGGCACAGGGCGAATTTCACCCGCCAATCCCACTTCGCCAAACACCACAAGATCTTGCGGTAACGGACGATTACGAAAGCTGGAAATCAGCGCCAGAAGCAACGCCAAATCGGCACTGGTTTCGGTCACTTTAACACCGCCAACCACGTTCACAAACACATCTTGATCCGCCATTTGCAATCCTCCGTGACGATGCAACACCGCCAGCAATAAAGCAAGACGGTTTTGCTCCAACCCCACGGCAACACGACGTGGATTAGCGAGCATCGAATGATCCACCAGTGCTTGAATTTCTACCAACAACGGGCGTGTACCTTCCCATAGCACCATCACGGAGCTACCTGGCGTTTGTTCATCACCCCGACTTAAAAAGATCGCCGATGGGTTTTTCACTTCACGCAAACCTTGTTCCGTCATGGCGAATACGCCCAACTCATTCACGGCACCAAAGCGGTTTTTGTGGCTACGCAAGGTGCGGTAGCGGGAATCGGTTTCGCCTTCCAATAATAAGGAACAGTCAATGGCATGCTCTAATACCTTCGGTCCGGCAAGGGTGCCGTCTTTAGTGACATGCCCCACCATGATGATTGCCACTTGTCGAGTTTTTGCATAACGCGTTAAAAAAGAAGCACATTCACGCACCTGTGCCACACTGCCCGGTGATGATTGAATATCCGCCAAATGCATAACCTGAATAGAGTCGATCACGATAATTTGCGGTTTTAATTGATCCGCCAAATTACAAATCTGTTCTACCGAAGTTTCCGACAACATATTCAATTTTTCCGGTGGTAAACCGAGGCGTTTGGCACGCATGGCGACTTGTTGCAAAGATTCCTCGCCGGTCACATAAAGTGCGGTCATTTTTTGCGACAAATGACACATCACCTGCAACAATAACGTACTTTTCCCTGCGCCCGGATGGCCGCCAATCAGAATGGCACTGCCCGGCACGACCCCGCCGCCCAGCACGCGATCCAGTTCATAAAAACCACTGCTAAAACGCGGAGTTTCCTGTAGGCTAATTTCACTTAACGTTTGAATTTTGGCGCGAGTCTCTCCGGCATAGCCACTAAATCGATCCGCTTTATTACTTGGCGTAGAAACCAACCGCACTTCGGTGATGGTATTCCAAGCTTTACATGCACCACACTGCCCTTGCCAACGGGAATATTCCGCACCGCAATCGTTACAAACATAAGCTGTTTTTGTTTTCGCCATAGGGTTATCCACCGATCGTTAATGTAATCAAGTAAAGCATGCGTTGTGCATACTGCGGCGTTTGAATAAGGTCGAGCAATTTATTCATTGCCAACGCATTATCTTTCGTCTCACTGTGCAAACGAATAACGTCATGTAGTTTCGCCAAAACATCCGCATTCGCGTCGGCTAAATCGTTCAATACATTTTCTTGTGCATAATGTTGATTCGCCGTCTGTTGTTCATTTAATGCTGCTTCTAGCAAAGATTTATTATCTTCGTAATAATGATATAAATTGAAAAAAGCGCCTACGCGTTCTACGGTTTTAATAAAATCTGCCGCAAAGAAATTAGCCCCTAAAGCCAGTGTTTCTTCTACTAAAGACTGCTCATAAGCTAAAAGTGCGGTCAATTTTTCTGCTGTTTTTTGCATCCGTTTCTCTGAATACAAAAAGCCGCGCCATTGCTCAATCCAATCACTGGCTTTCGTCGTTTTATTTTGGGCTAATTGATATCCGCGTTTTGCTTTACTGATGGAATAAAAATGTACCTTGCCCGCATAATGGGTTAAGAAATCAGCAACAAAGGCAAAAAATGGTTCTAATTCACCTGACTTCACCTCAAACTCAATTTCGCGAATAGGCTGTTGTTTGTCACCGGCAATAACATTTCCTTGATCAAATGCCACTTCAATTTGGCAATCGGGCATATATTGAACCAGCCATGTTTGGCGCATAAAGTCAGTGCTAAAAATCGGCTTTAAGGGCTCTTCAATATTTTCTAATACAAGCCCATGCTGACGAATTAAAGCCGCTAAATTAGGTTCTGATGTCGGTAATTCCACATTATATTCCGGACGCACATGCAACCCAGCGGATACTTTGCCATCGGTTTTTAAAGTCAAGGTGTAATGGTCATCTTGCTGACGCACACGCAAGCCCATCTTCTGTTGAGTGAAATAGTTATCGGCAGTGTCGTAATAGGTATTGGTTAAAAAGGCTTCTTGCTGCTCGATAACATGAAAATGATGTAGTAAGGTATTGAGCTGTTCCTCATGAATATCACCGACCACTAATTTTAATTCGATTTCGTTTACCATGATAAAATCCTTTAAGATCATAAAGTTTTGTATTTACTCTGAATTCATGGATTTTATTATCCAATAAAAGCCTGCTTTTTTCGATTAAAATCGTGAATTTTTCATTTACATCAGGTAATATGCGCGTAAATTATTAACCTTAATTAGGAGTCATTTTCATGGCAATGAATAACATCCTTGGATTATTTGCCCACTCCCCTTTAAAGCCGTTACAAAAACACTCCAATAAAGTCACTGAATGCTGTGAATTATTGGTTCCTTTCTTTGAAGCGATCTTCCGTGAAGACTGGAATGCCGCTGAACAATTCCGTTTAGATATTTCCGCTCATGAGCGTCAAGCCGACGCATTAAAACGTGAAATTCGTTTGAAATTACCACGCGGTTTATTCATGCCGATTGAGCGTACCGATTTATTAGAATTGGTTACTCAACAAGATAAATTAGCAAATTACGCAAAAGACATTGCCGGCCGTATGGTTGGACGCCAATTTGGCATTCCACCGGAAATGCATGATGAATTTATGAGCTATGTAAGACGCAGCTTAGACGCCACCGAACAAGCCCATAAAGTGATCGAAGAAATGGATCAATTATTAGAAACCGGTTTCAAAGGTCGTGAATTAAACTTTGTTAATCAAATGATTAACGAGTTGGATATCATTGAAGATGATACCGATCAAATGCAAATCAAATTAAGAAAAATGCTTTATGAGGTTGAAGGTCGTTACAACCCCATCGATGTCATGTTCTTATATAAAATTATTGAATGGGTTGGCGTGCTTGCCGACCAAGCACAACGAGTCGGCTCACGCATTGAATTAATGCTGGCTCGCTCATAATTTCCATTTACTTAGGTATTTTTCAATGGAACTACTTCATCAATACGGCGCATTATTGATTTTTATTACAGCCGTTTTTGGCTTTTTCATGGCCTTTGGCGTAGGAGCCAACGATGTTTCAAATGCAATGGGAACATCCGTTGGCTCAGGAACAATCACAGCGAAACAAGCCATTATTATTGCAATGATTTTTGAAGCGGCAGGTGCTTATCTTGCCGGAGGCGAAGTCACCGAAACCATCAAAAGCGGCATTATCGATACTATGCAATTTGTTGGCGAACCGGAAGTATTGGTCTTCGGTATGATGGCGGCTTTATTCGCTTCAGGCGCGTGGTTATTAATTGCTTCCCGCATGGGCTGGCCGGTATCCACAACCCACTCTATCATCGGAGCAATCATCGGTTTTGCTTGCGTGACTGCAGGACCGCACTCCGTCGACTGGAGCAACATTAAAAATATTGTAGGTAGTTGGTTTATCACCCCATTACTTGCCGGTTTACTCGCTTACGCTATTTTTATCAGCACACAAAAACTCATTTTCGATACAGAAAGTCCTTTCAAAAATGCACAAAAATACGGTCCTTATTACATGGGTATCACTATTTTTATTTTGTGTATCGTGACCTTAAACAAAGGGTTAAAACATATTGGACTGAATTTAAGTAGCACAGAGAACTTACTGATTTCTTTTGCTATCGGCATTATTTCTATTATTTACAGCCACTTTTATTTCCGTAGCATCAAATTTAAATACAAAATGTTGGAAAGCGGCTCCTTCGGAGGCGTAGAAAAGGTCTTTAGTATTCTGATGTTGATGACTGCTTGTGCTATGGCATTTGCCCATGGTTCAAACGATGTAGCTAATGCAATTGGCCCACTTTCTGCGGTTGTTGCCATTATTGAAAGTGGCGGTCAAATTGTTAACAACGTTCCCCTTGCTTGGTGGATTCTGCCTTTAGGCGCCGCTGGGATTGTTGTCGGTTTAATTGTTATGGGTTACAAAGTGATGGCAACCATCGGCACCGGCATTACGGATCTCACCCCAAGCCGTGGTTTTGCCGCCCAGTTTGCAACAGCAACCACCGTGGTTATCGCCTCCGGTACCGGATTGCCGATTTCCACTACGCAAACCCTTGTTGGTGCGGTATTAGGTATTGGTTTTGCGCGCGGTATTGCTGCCATTAACTTAAACGTTATTCGTAATATTGTTGTTTCTTGGGTAGTTACGCTACCGGCCGGTGCGTTCTTCGCCATTATTATTTATTACCTCTTAACAACTATTTTCTATTAATCCTGTCTGAAAAGTGCGGTTAATATTTACGTTAAAAATTCACCGCACTTTTCGTTTTTTTATAAAGGATTTCCCCTATGCAAAAAGCTTTATCTACACTGCTTGCGCTATTTTGCTTCACTGTTGGCATGTCTGCCGCACAGGGAGAAACAAAATACGTCACAGAAAACCTCTCCACGTTTCTACGCAAAGGTGCCGGCGAGCAATTTAAAATTGCCGGCACCATTCAAGCAGGCGAAGCCGTTACCGTATTAGATAAAAAAGAGCGCTACACGCTGGTTCGCGACAGTAAAAACCGTGAAGCCTGGATTTTAAGCAGTGAACTCAGCACTAACGCCAGCAGCAAAGATGAAAATCCGAGATTAAAAAATCAAATTCAAGAGTTGAGTTTAAAACTCAATCGTTTAGACAATGATTGGCAAAAACGCACGATAGAAATGCAACGCCGAGCCAAACAGGCGGAGCAACAAAGCAGCGAATTATTGGAACAAAACTCCCAACTAAAACGGGAATTGGAAATGACTAAAAATAAAAATCGTGATTTAGAAGCCATGTTAGATGCCGGCAAACGCGAAATTGCCATTCAATGGTTTATCTACGGCGGGTCGGTGCTTGGCGTGGGATTGGTTCTCGGCTTAGCACTACCGTTCATTATGCCTAAACGCCGTCGTCGCGATAGTTGGTCATAATGGCGGAAAAATTTCACGTCTATTTAGTCGGAGGCGCAGTTCGCGATCAGCTCCTCAACCTTCCCGTCAAAGATCGGGATTGGGTGATTGTGGGCGCCACGCCACAAGATTTGTTGAATCAAGGCTATCAACAAGTCGGTAAAGATTTCCCGGTTTTTCTCCATCCACAAAACAAAGAAGAGTATGCTTTGGCGCGTACTGAACGCAAAGCGGGCAACGGTTATACCGGCTTTATTTGCGATTTTTCTGCTGACATCACGTTAGAACAAGATTTAGTTCGTCGCGATCTCACCATTAACGCCATTGCGCAAGATTTAGCCGGCAATTTATACGACCCATATCATGGCGTGGGAGATCTAGAAAAACGTGTTTTGCGCCATGTTTCCCCCGCATTTTCGGAAGATCCTTTACGCGTTTTGCGCGTTGCCCGTTTTGCTGCTCGCTATCATTACTTAGGCTTCAACATCGCTGATGAAACCCTACAACTAATGGCCGCACTTAGTGCGCAAGGCGAGCTACAGCATCTGACGGCCGAGCGCGTTTGGGCAGAAACTGAAAAAGCCTTAAATGAAAAAAATCCTGAAATTTACTTTGAAACCTTGCGTCAAGTTGGAGCACTCAAAGTACTCTTTCCCGAATTAGATGCCCTTTATGGCGTGCCAAATCCGGCAAAATATCATCCGGAAATCGACAGCTTCGTGCATACGATGATGGTATTACAACAAGCAACACTGCTTTCCGAACAGGTCGATTGCCATAAAAGTGCGGTTCGTTTTGCCGCCATTTGTCATGATTTAGGCAAAGCCTGTACCCCAAAACTAAACTGGCCTCATCACCACGGACACGAAAAATTAGGTATTGCACCGACAAGGGCTCTATGTAAACGTTTAAAAGTGCCGACATATTATCAACAACTGGCAGAACTCACCTGCGAATATCATTCACATGTACACAAAGTGTTTGAGCTACGCCCGGAAACGATCGTGAAACTTTTTAATACCTTTGATGTGTGGCGTAAGCCATTGCGTTTTATGGAGTTTCTTCTTGTTTGTTTTGCCGATACACGAGGCCGCAAAGGATTTGAACACATTCAATACCCTCAACAAGAATTTGCCATCGCCTTGTATCAAGCCGCATTAAAAGTAGATATTCAATCTATTATTGCTGCCGGTTTTGAAAACAAAGCCATTCGTGATCAGCTTAATCGCGGACGTATTTTTGCCGTCAAACAAAAACGCCAAGAAATCCTACCGCACTTTAAACCCTAAACCGGCGTTGAATGCTTTACGCCATAAAAATCGAACCGTAAAATCAGCGTTATTTTTTATCAAACAGGTCTTGTATGAAAACCATTAAATTTTCTCTTTGTATTCTCTTCGCCGGACTGTTATTGGGCGGCTGTACCGTCGATCAGCAACGCCCTACCGATGTAAAATACATCGAAAAAACAGATCCCACATGGCAACAGCATTTAAAACAGTTACAACAAATCAAAAGTTACCAAGCTTTAGGCCAACTGGGTTATATCAGCACGAAAGAACGTTTTTCTACCCGTTTTGACTGGCAATACCTGGATCCACAAAATTACACGTTAAAACTTTATTCCACACTCAGCAGTGAAACGCTACAAATTCAAATGCACCCACAAGGCATGACAATTTCTGACAATAAAGGCCGTCAACGTTCCGCTACCGATGCCAAAATGTTACTCAGAGAAATTATCGGCATGGATTTTCCACTCGATCAATTTGTCTTTTGGCTAAAAGGCCAACCGAAAGATAACAGCGACTATTTAGTGGCAGACAATCATTTCCTCGGCTCTTTTACTCATCGCGTTGATGGTAAAACATGGACGGCCGACTATCTGTCCTATCACCTCAATCAACAGCCACCGATGCCGGAAAATATCTTGCTGAAGACCGAAGGACAAACTCTGAAGATTCGTGTGGATGAATGGAACTTAAAATGAAAACATACCAATTTTCCACCGCACTTTTAGTGCCGGAAAGCTTAAATAATGAAGCCGGCCTGCGTTTCCCTTGCCCGGCGAAATTAAATCTGTTCTTGTATATCAACGGAAAACGCCCGGATGGTTATCACGAATTACAAACGCTGTTTCAATTTCTGGATTTTGGCGATTGGCTATCGATTAAGGTAAGAAATGACGGCAAAATCAATTTAATTTCGCCAATCGCTGATTTAGCACCTGAAGATAATTTGATTTATCGTGCGGCACATTTATTACAACAAAAAACCGGTTGCTCACTCGGCGCGGATTTGCAATTAGATAAAATTCTGCCCATCGGTGGCGGCGTGGGTGGAGGCTCTTCCAATGCAGCAACAGCCCTTGTCGCCTTAAATTATTTATGGAAAACCCATTTAAACACTGAACAACTTGCCACCCTAGGTTTAACCTTGGGCGCAGATGTTCCCATTTTCGTGCATGGCAAAGCCGCTTTTGCTGAAGGCGTGGGCGAAAAAATCACTTATTGTGATCCACCGGAGAAGTGGTATCTCGTGATCAAGCCGAATGTGTCTATTTCTACCGCCGTGGTTTTTTCCTCCCCTGATTTATCGCGAAATACCCCGAAAAAATCACTGCAACAATTATTGTCCGAGGAATACGTAAACGATTGCGAAAAAGTTGTACGAGATCACTATTCAGAGGTTGAAGAAATACTGAACTGGTTGGTAGAATATGCTCCGGCAAGATTAACAGGAACCGGCGCTTGTGTTTTTGCAGAATTTGACGATGAAAGATCCGCGCGATCCGTGCTCAATGACATGTCAAGAACGTATTTTGGATTTGTTGCCAGAGGATTAAACATTTCACCGTTACACACAATGTTGGAACAGCTAAAAAGTGGTAATCCGTTTCTCCGTTAACCCCCTAATTTTATCATCTAACACCTGAGGTCAAACTTACAATGCCTGATATTAAACTCTTCGCCGGTAACGCAACACCGGAACTCGCCAAACGCATTTCAATATGCTTAAAAACGAAATTAAGCGATGCTACCGTTGGTCGTTTCAGCGATGGTGAAGTACAAGTGCAAATTAATGAAAATGTTCGCGGTAGCGATGTATTCATTATTCAATCAACCTGTGCGCCAACAAATGACAACTTAATGGAATTATTGGTTATGGTTGATGCCTTACGTCGCGCTTCTGCCGGTCGTATTACTGCCGTGATTCCTTATTTCGGTTACGCCCGCCAAGACCGCCGCGTTCGTTCTGCGCGTGTGCCGATTACAGCCAAAGTGGTTGCCGACTTCTTATCCGGCGTTGGCGTTGACCGTGTGTTAACCTGCGATTTACATGCAGAACAAATCCAAGGTTTCTTTGATGTGCCGGTAGATAACGTATTCGGTTCTCCGGTATTAATTGATGATATTTTGAAAAAAACCGACTTAGTGAATCCAATCGTTGTGTCTCCGGACATCGGTGGTGTGGTGCGTGCCCGCGCTGTGGCAAAATTATTAAACGACACCGACATGGCGATTATCGACAAACGCCGCCCGCGTGCCAACGTTTCTCAAGTAATGCACATCATTGGTGATGTAGCAGATCGCGATTGTATCTTAGTCGATGACATGATCGACACCGGCGGCACCTTATGCAAAGCGGCTGAAGCCTTAAAAGAACGTGGTGCTAAACGCGTCTTCGCTTACGCTACACATGCGGTATTCTCAGGTTCTGCTGCGAAAAACCTTGCCAGCGATGCGTTAGACGAAGTTGTCGTAACAGACACCATTCCGTTGACTGACGAAATTATCGCATTAGGTAAAGTTCGCTCATTAACATTATCTAAAATGCTTGCAGAAGCGATTCGCCGGATCAGCAACGAAGAATCCATTTCAGCAATGTTTGATGAATAAGCGAGAAATACGCTAAAAATCAACCTTACTTTAAACGACAAAAGGCTTAGAAAACTAAGCCTTTTGTTTTTATATCAAAGCAATATTCCCACTTTTAATTATTTATTTCCTTGTTTCGCCACCTTAAGTCTCCCTCCCCTATGTTATAATCACATCAGTATTTTTAACGCATAGAAGGTATCTCATGAAAAAACTTATTTTGGTCTTTACGGCCATTTTAACCATCACCGCCTGTTCTCAGCCAAAAGATATTTATTTTAATGGCTCCGAAGGTTCTCACTCCGGTTTAAAATTCGATAAAAACACCAAAACACTGGGTATCAACAATTAACGCCAAATCCCATCTCAAAGTGCGGTAGAAAAATGACCTATTTTCTCAACCGCACTTTTAATTTCTCCCTTTTTCTAATTAGGCTTAATGCCGGTTTCTCGCCTTCCAAAGGAAATACATTAGCTTGTGATCTTGATCACAGCATATTTTTTGATTTAACGCTATATTTTATAATATATAACGTTAAATCATTTAATAACTCAATATCGTATCTCATTTAAAACAAGGATGAATCATGAAGAAGATTACACATAACTTTCACAAATCTCATGATATAAAAACCATGAAATTTAGCGTAACGGCCCTTGCCGCACTTTGCTCCGTTCAAGTACTGAGTGCAGATTGGACTGAACTAAGTACTAATATTGAAAATGGCTCTCTTACTCAAAAATTTCATTATTACACAGGAGAAGGAAAGCAGGCTGAACTGTATCAAGCAAATATTCAGCAACATGCCTTAACTGGAAATATTATTGGTGCAATCAGCGATAATAACCTCAATAAGAACGCTGATATTAATGGTTTCACCTTAACGCTCAAAGATACCCCACTCACTAAAAAGAGAACCATTTTTGCCGCAGGTTCTCATAGCGGTAGCGTGACACAAAATACGCTAATACTAAATAATGTTACCCAAGGCCACGATCTGGATGTCCGCGGTGGGCATTCTTATAAAGGCAGCGCAAAAGGAAATCGCCTTAATATTACCGATTCAACCCTTGACACAGCCTTAGGGGGAAGTTCACGCAATGGTGTTGCCGATGGAAACAGTGTAAATATCGTCAATTCAGATGTCCGTGTCATTCACGGTGGCCGCACTTGGTTCAGTAAACAAGGGGCTAAAAATAACAATGTTGAAATTTCAGGCGCTGTTGCCTCATGGGTTTATGGTGGAGAATCCCAAGGAGGAGAAGTAAGTGGTAATAAAGTTACTATCAAATCTAATGGCGATAAAAAATCACTGTCACGTGGCGTTATGGGGGGGAAAAGCGCCTCAAGCACCAAGGCAAACGTCAATAACAATGAAGTCACACTGATTGGGTCTGATGTTGAAAGCAGCAATGAAAGCGATAGCGGTGTATATGGCGGATTTGCCGCATACGGCAATGCGAATAACAATAAAGTAACCATCAAATCTGAAAGCAACAAACAAGCCATCATTAACGCCAATGTGTTTGGCGCAACCAATGAAGGTCAAAATACATTTGGCGGACCGATTTCTACCGCCAATGGTAATGAAGTCAATATTACAGGCGCCATCATGAAAGGCGATATTTATATTGCAAAATCAGCAGGAAGCAATACCAGCTACGGTAAACTTGTCATCAATGGAGATAAACACTATCGCGCCCAAGTTGAGAGTGTTTATGGTGGCTACACTCTCTCCGGAGAAGCGTCACACAATAACCTTAATATCGCTAATACGGATGTCAAGGGCGATGTTTATGGAGGTTATATTAACGATGGGTACAACAAACAAGCCGCACAGAATACAATTACGTTAGATAACACCAATGTCGGTGGTAATGTTTATGGTGGGTATAATAAAGGCACAGAAAGCCATACCACCAACAACGTCATTACATTAAAAAACCAAGTCAAAATTGACGGCGAATTAGCCGGCGGTATGGCTGAAAGTGATGCTTATGGCGGTGGCGATTTCGGTGGGGGATTTGGAGGTGGCTTCAATAGCGGATTCGGCGGACTTTCCGTTAGTGGGTTTGGCAACGGAGGCACCACGACAAACAACAGCATTAATTCTGATGTCTCCACCGGAAACACCTTGAATGTATATTCCAATAATGTCACGGCGAAAAACGTAAAAAACTTTTCGGCCTACAATTTCTACCTGCCAAGTCATGCTCAGGCAAATGGTAGCATTCTCACAACCACCGGAAACGAAGACATTGATTTACGAAACAGCCAAATCAGCATGCAGATAAATGCCGGGGCCTTAAACTTAAAAGTGGGTGAAAGCATTAATCTCATTAAAAGTAACAATGCGAAAGTACTAACAGAGAGTTCCATCCCAAAACATGTCATGGAATCAGGGCTGATTGGCAACTACGGATTTAATATTAATAGCGATAACACGGCTTTAAAAGCAACATTAATATCTAAAACAGCCAATGCGAATGCTAAAACAGCACTCAATGCAGCACATTTATCCACTGAATTAGTGGGTCAATTATGGGATGTCACTCGAGATGGTATCGACAACACAAACATGAATGAGCAAAAATCAATGACGACTTTTGCCTCTGCTAATGGCTTCAAATCTAACAATGATAATAGTGACACCGATATGAAAGGAGCAATCCTTTCTGCCGGCCTCGCGATGAAAGTTGGAAACCATGTTTATGGTGGTTTCATTGAAAATGGCCATGGTCATTATCACAGTTATCAAACAAATATTACCTTTGATGGCAAAATTAGAACCTATGGCGTAGGCGCATTTGCCCGATTTAATGTTTCACAGAACGTCTATTTTGATGGCGTTGTAAGAGCAGGCAGAAACAAAACCCTAAACAACGGCACTAATGGATTCAACTACCGTTTAGATATGCCATATTACAGCGCCGGCATTGCTATCGGACATCAACTTTCATTCGATCATATCAGCTTAGATAATTCTTTAGCTTATGTTTATTCCCGCATGGGCAGTGATAGCGCAGAGATCAAAGGTACAACAGTACAATTTGCTCATATCAATGCAAATCGATTAAAAGCACAAACCAAGTTAAGTTATCTTACCGGTAACTTTCAACCTTTTGTTAAGTTGAAATTTGATTATAAGCTTAATGGTGTATCAAAAATTACAGCTCAGCCAGATGAGGAAGGTTTCCAACAAGCATTTAAAGGGGGAAGCGTAGGTGGTGAAATCGGTTTCAAATATCACTTCACACCGGCTGCAAAAGCCAGCCTCAGCTTTGGGCACATGACCGGTAAACGAGAAGAAACCAATGGTAAACTAGAATTTACTTATCAATTCTAATTAAAAAAGTGCGGTTCAATTTCAATGCGTTTTTTATTAAAAACAACCTGAAATTCGACCGCACTTTCTTTTTCCTAGCGAGTTATTTTCACCGTCACATTGATTGTCGTCCGATAGCCTGCCTCATCAACAACGGTAATTTGATATGTACCGATATTTGTTGGTTTCCATAAAAATGTTTCATCTGCTCTGCTCTCGCCTAAATACGCGTTATTCACAAACCAATAAAGATGCTGAACTTCGCCTGATGTCGTGGCAATTAACGGGATATGGTCTTCTACGCTGTTCGCATTAATAAAATAAATCCGATTTTCCAGTGGTGAGGTAATTTTCAACGGATTATGCGTAATCTGTTGTAAAGATTGATTTTGCTGTTCATAAGGGCATTCCGCATTGACCATCGGGCTACGTTTCATAATTCCAGCTTGAGCAAACAATTTTTGATAGTCACTGCTCCAGATCTCATAAATTTTTTGTTCTGTTTCCTCACTCGGATCTGTTGCACAAGCTAAAACATCCGTGCCTTTACGTACGCGTAACTGCTGATAGATATTGCTTACCTGAATGGGCGATTTACCGGGAATAAACAGAGTATTGGTGAGTTGTTGGCAATGTCTATTCGGTAAGTTGCCGTCAGCGGCACATACCGGTACATCTTTTAAAGTTAACTTTTCACGGCTAAGCGGATCTTGCATAGCCGGAGATTGCGCAATAATAGCGTCTGCCAGCTGTAAAAATAACGGTGCGGCAAGGCGACGCCCGATAAAGTGCGGGTTGCTTTTATTGTTAAAATTGCCAAACCACACTACCAACGTGTAATTGCCGAAGTAGCCTGCTGTCCAAGCATCGCGCAATCCGTTAGACGTGCCGGTTTTCCAATAAGTCGGTAACTTAGTTTTGATGGCTTTGTTATAAATATCGGTGCGAATATTCTGCGCTAAGATGTCGCCTAACATATAACTGCTTTCCGGACTTAATAACGGAACAGATTGTTCAGAGGAGCCATCTTTCAAGGTTTGCAACGGTTGCCATTTTCCTCCATTGGCAAGCGCGGCATATAAACTTGCCAGTTGTTGCAAGGAAAGCTCTGCTCCCCCCAATACCAAAGACAACCCATAATGGGCTTTTTCCTTCGGCAAAACGATCTCCGCTTGTTTCAGCAAATCGTAAAGATCAGGATATTTCAGACGTTGCGCCATCTCGACTGCAGGAATATTGCGGCTTTGTAATAACGCCTGCGTCACACTGACCGGTCCGAGAAAATTGCCTTCGTAATTTTCCGGCTGATAATCGGCAAAGTGTGTCGGTAAATCTTTTAAAATCGTTTTCGGGTGGGCTAGCCCTTGATCAAAGGCCAAGCCATAAATAAACGGCTTCAAGGTCGAACCATAAGAACGTTTTGCCAGCGTGCCATTAATTTGCCCACTGATTTGCGGATTAAAATAATCACCGGAACCTACCAAGGCTTTAATTTGCATAGTGCGATTATCCACCAACAATACCGCCAGATTATTCACGCCATAGTTTTTTTGTTGTTGCAAATAACGCTGGCTAATTCGCTCAACCAAACGCTGTAATCCACTGTTTAGGCTGGTCACAATGCGTCCATTTTGCATTTCCTCTTTTTCCGCATATTGTTGCAATACTTGGTCGGTAAAGTGCGGTGCCAAAAATGGAAGTTTCTCAATGGGACGTAAAGGATAATTTAATTTAAAATGGGATTGCCACTGGCGATCTTGTGGATGACTTTCTATCCAACGGGCATACAGTTTATTACGGGCATTGAACAGTTGCGGATTCAGCTGTTGATTATTCTGCTGAATGTAGCCATTTGGGTTTTTCGGCAAAATCGCCAATGTCATGGCTTCCGCTAAATTCAAGTTTTTGTTGGCACGATTAAAATAAATCAGGCTTGCCGTCCCGGCACCTTCAATGTTCCGACCATAAGGCGCAAAGTTGAAATAGGCTTCTAAAATATCCTGTTTGGAATATTGCAATTCTAATTGAACGGCACGGAAAATTTGCTCAATTTTCCCGTGGATAGTGCGGCTGTCAATATTCCATAGAATCCGCGCCAATTGCATGGTGATGGTAGAGCCACCCTGCGGTGAGCCACCTAACAGATAGGTTTGTGCCGCGCCACGCAACAAACCGTAAGGGTTTACCCCAAAATGATAATAAAACCATTCATCTTCCTGAAAAAGCACGGCATCCACTAATTGTGGCGAGAGTTCTTCTAATGGCGTCCACAGGCGATATTTCTGATCTTTTGCTGTTGTTAGGCGTAATAAATTCTGCTGTTCGTCATACACTGCAACGGAATAGGGAAAACGTTGCTTCAAAGGCTCACGAGGTAAAAAATGAACCACTACGGCCGTAACGAATAAACCGCATAAAACAAGATACAAGCATTGACGAAATTTCTGTGACATAACCATCAAACATGACAAAAACAAAAAAGTGCGGTAGATTTTCAATGTGTTTTATCGCCAAGACAGCTCCGCCCTTTTTACTTAACTTACGAATTAAATTCCTTTTCTGTCTATGACAAAAAGAGCCCCGCTTCATAGTTGACTAACAAACCTCCGACAATTAACCAAAGGTAAACCAAGGTACCGAGAATCAACGGCTTAAAACCGGCCTGTTTAATTGCACCGATATGCGTTGTTAACCCCAACGCGGCCATCGCAGAAACAAGCAGAAACGTATCAAGCTCAACCAAACATTTTACTAACGCTTGTGGCAACAAATTAAACGAATTGAACACTGCAACAGCAATAAACCAAAGCGCAAACCATGGAATAGTAATTTTCCGTGACGCTCCTGCTTGCGCATCTTTAGTCAAAAGCCAAGACAATCCCAATAAGAAAGGGGCCAACATCATGACCCGAATCATTTTCGTGATCACCGCTGTATCTGCGACGACAGGGCTAATGTTGCCGCCAATGGCATAAACCTGCGCCACTTCATGCACGCTAGAGCCCACATAAATACCGAATTGGTATGGTGTCATTAATGTGCTGAGCCAAGGATAAAAAAGCGGATACAAAAAAATGGAGAGCGTGCCGAAGATCACCACCACCGCAATCGCCACCGACACTTTATGCGATTCTGCCTTTGTTACCGGTGCGGCGGCCATCACGGCAGCTGCACCACAAATACTGCAACCGGAAGCCGTGAGATAAACAAGTTGTTTATCCATTTTCAGATAACGAATACCAATAATACAGGTGAGCAAAAAAGTAGAAAGTAACATCAGGCCATCGGTCAGAATTGCGTTTATTCCCACGTCAGTAATATCTTGCAACGTGATTCGAAAACCATACAACACGATCCCGGCACGTAAAATCTGTCCTTTAGCAAACAAAACGCCTTTTTCAATATGGCTTTCATAACGTTTATAAACACTATTACCAAAGAGCATCCCCAGCAAAATGGCAATAATAAGCGCGCTTAAATGCGCCTGCTGAGCAAATGGTGTTTGACTTATTTGTTGTGCGATAAATGCTAAAAATGCCACACAAATAAGCCCGAAATAGAATGATCGATTTTTCATTTGATTTGTCATGAAAGGGAAATGAGGCTTCATTATACGCTGAGAACAGCGAAAAATGCAGTTGATTCTGACCGCACTTTAGGGCTTGTAAACCGTTCGCAATAAAAAACTCTCCCTCAAACGAGGGAGAGTTTTTTCTTTTTTAAGCGATTATTGAATCACTTCAATATCCCCTTTCGCAGCAGATTGGGCATTAACCGCACGGTTATACATGTTTTCTGCATAAGCCTGTGGAATTTTGAATTTACCCACGTTCACTGCTTTTAATTGATATTGAATGACGGTGGTGGTCTCTCCCACGGAACCGTAGCTCAACATACGGTCTTCACGCAAATCACGGTGTACCCAGTTAAAACGTTGTTGAGTTTCCTCTTGTGCGCTCATGTCACCATTCCCCGTTACCACTTCAAATCCAGCCGGATAAAGGTCGGTAATCACCATGTTGTCTTGCACATTTTGCAATGAACGCACATTGACTTGTACGTTAATGATGTCGCCAAGTTTCACGGAAGTCACCGGTTTGCCGTCTTTATCTAAGTAAGTGCGGTCGATTTCAACGCCGTTTTTAATGGCCTCAGCAGACGGTTGTTGTACATAGCCGGATTGGCTAATAGCATACCAGGCTCTTTGCGTACTTTGGTTAACAAAGTTAAGCGTTGCTTTGTCTGCATTGATATTGGCTAACACAAAAGCGCCTTGTACTCTGCCGATATTTTGACCTTCTTGTTGAATATGTAATTTTTCAAGTTGGTCAGGGTATTGCTTACCGTAAGCCTCTAACGCTAAAAGCACCATTGCGGAAGACAAGCTGTTATAACGGTTGTCGTTCAAATCTTGCACAATGCCTTCAAACAAGCCACTAGACAATAGTGCTGCCTGTTTCGGGAAATGACGTGACAACACATACAATACCGAACTTTTCTCAATTAACGGATCTGAATAATCGCGGTAGAACCATTCGGTTTTTGCCTGCGAATGAGCAAAATGTTCCATCAGATTGTTCATCAGCGTGTTTGCATCTTCTTCCTGTTTCACCAACTGATAAGCGCCGGCCAACCAAGCGGTTGTTAAATCCGATTGCCACTCTTCCGCTTTGAAATGACGCTCCAATAGACTACGGATAGACATTAAGCTGTCGCTTGGCACTTGACCGAAACGCGCCAATAAGTACGTCGCATAAGCGCGTTGACGGAGCATGGTTAAATCATCTTCACTTTCCGGGCGACTTAAACGTTCTAATGCTGCGATAGTTTGATTAAACAAGCCGTTTGGCGCGACCCATGCGGCCGGTAATTGCACATTGTGCTCTTGCGCTTCAATGAGGAAATGCGCCACATAGGCCGTTAAGAATGCATCATCTTCATCTAAACCGGACCATAAACCAAAGCCTTCATTCTCAGTTTGGCGTGCCGGTAATAAACTAAAGACACGATTCAAATTGTTGTGTAATTGCTGTTTAGTGGCTTCAATAGCCTGCTTGTCGCCCGCTTGTGATAAAACGCCAAGTAAACTTTGATACTCAGGATTATTTGCCAATAACAGATTAGGCATTGCCGCACTGATAATTTGTTCCGTACACAAGTTGTCATAGTTGCCTAAATAACTTGTGATACCTTTCGCTAAGGCTAACGGAGCGGAAGAAATCAGCGCATATTGCTCACGGCGTTGTGGGAACAAGAGATTAGGTAATTCGCCTTGTACCTGTTGATTTGCCGCCACATCACCCACTTTGATGAATTGCTGTTTCGCCGTTAATGGACGCACGGAAATACCATATTTGCGTTCAACCTGTACCGGTTGTTGCTGTTCATCTAAGTAAGCCGCGGTGAAATATAAAATGCCGCTACCAAGCAAATCTGTTGCTTTTAATTGGAAATCCACCACGCCTTCGCTCATCGGGGCTAATACAATGGAGGTTTGCGCATTACTTAATACTTGGAATTGTGGTGCAACATTGAGCTGAACAAGCACATTTTGTTTACTCTTCGTATTATTCGAAACGGTCAAACTGACTTTACTTTCATCATTCGGTGCCAAGGTTATCGGCGCACTTGGCGATAAAATCATGTCGTCACGCACCAAGGTTTCCGCTTGTGCGATATTCATCTGTGAACCGTCATTTGTTACGGCAACCGCCATGACTTTCAAATTACCATTAAAGCCCGGTGGAATTTGGTAAGTTACCGTTTTGCTTCCATCCACATCCACAATATTTGACCAGAACACTGCCGGTTTATCGGTTTTACGTTTAAATGGATTGGTATTGGCCGCTAAGGCTTTTGCCAACATTGCCACTTCTTCCGAGTCACCACCGGTTTGTGCAAACTGCAATACTTTACGAAATTCCGGCAAAATCAAATCCAAAATCTGCAACGTTTCCACTTGAAGGGCATATTTCGGGAAGAAAAACTTCAACGGATCTTCTTGTTTATGACCAGCCACTTGCAAGATGCCTTCATTTACCGCATAAATTACTGCTTTACTTGGTTTATCGGAAGATAACGTAAACTGCACTTTATCACCGGACTTCACTTGCTGCGGTACATTTAACGTCACATTCAAACGATGGTTATCCACATTGACGCTAAACGGCGCAACGCCATAACTTAGCGGGCTAGTGAAAATATCATCAGATTGCATATCACGAGAGAATTGCACGTTAATATAACCACTTCCCTCAAAATTCTCAGGAATTCTGATTTTTTGTACAGAACGGTTAGTCGTGGATTTAAACCATTGATGGGCATATACACGATCACGTTCAATGGTGATTAATCCACTCCCCGCATAAGGTGCATTAATTGCCACCTCGATTTCTTCACCCGGCATAAATTGTTTTTTGTTCAAGTTCAATTTAAGTTCGGTGTTTTTATCCATGGCGACAGAGACGTTGCTGTTGCCAATCACCGTATAAGGAATGCGATTGACGGTTTCACCGTATTGGTTATTAATGACCAGTACAAAATCACCACTGCGTTCAGTGTTCAAAGCAAAATCAGACCCATTTTGATCAATATCCAACGGTTTTTCATCAATTTGATTTTCTACCAGTTTAGATTCGTACTTATAAGCACCGGAACGTTGTTCGGTTAGCACGGAAACATATTTACGCTCCATTAAGACCGCACTTAGCCCTTGCACGGAAATTTTTTGCAGACTTGGATTAATCGCAATTAAGTTCACCTGACTTACGCCGTTTTCTCTTAAATAATTCAAGTCTTGTGCACTGCTGTAACCCACTAACCAAGGTTGCGCAGAAACCAACACTGATTGCACTTTGGATACGCCACGACCGCTGTTATTTTCATAGCCGTCCGCTGTGAAATACAACATTTGTACGGTATTTTCCGCTTCTTGCGCTAAATTCAAGGCAAAAACGGCATCACCGTTGTTATCCGTGGTTTGATCCTGTAATTCGGTTTCCAACAAAATCGCATTTTTATTGCGTTGATTATCATAGAACTGATAATTCTTGTATTCAGGAAAACTCGGGAAGAGAGAATGCAACATGATGTTTGCACTCACCCGGCGTTTTTGCGCCGGCATACCAAATAAATTTGTTAAATGGATGGTCGCCTTTAAATCCTGCGGAGAAACCCAACCGGCTTGTTGGCTACGATTAAACATCGTATTGATTTTCAACGTATCCGGTTCAAATTCCTGCACTTGGAACGTCATAGAACCAACATCAATTTGTTCTTGCTGTTGACCAATTAAAATATGTGCCGTCCATTCACCGGTTTCTGCATTTTCCGACAACGGATAAGTCAAATCATTAAAACCACTTTCACTCACTCGGATTGTTTTTTGCCATTGGGTTTTACCGGATGGTGACGTGATTTCTAAAGTGAGTGGCACATTGGCCAAGGATTTTTTCCAATCCAACGCCTTGCTGATCATGCCGGTATACACGGACTCTCCGGGGCGATAAATACCTCGATCATTAAACAAGAAGGTCTTAATGGCGTTTTTTTCCGGCGAAATTTCCTGACCCCGAATATCAAAACGGGAAAAATCTAAAGTGCGGTCTGATTTATCAATCGGTAGGAAAGACTGATCTTGCCCACGTGTGACTAAATACATAACCGGCTCAAGTTCTTGCTTGAAATTCTCTAAAGATGGAAGCTGAGCAACCCCAAGTTTATTGGTAAATTGGCTGGCAATCACGGTGTTATTACGGGAAATAACTTTCACCAACGCATTCGACACCGGTGCACCACTGGCAATCGATTGCACGAAAACAGATTGTGTCCCATCTGCGGCTTTTTTCGCAATAATGCCTAAATCCGTCAACACAATTAAACGGTAATCACTGGTTTGCGAATCCGGATCGGAATTCCAATAATAATAGCCATCTTCATCTTTGCTATCTTTTAAATTATCGCCATCAGATTCACTGCCAGAAGAGACCGCACTTGCTTTCACCCAAAAGATCCCTTGTTTTGGCAAACCTTTTTGCGATAAATCTACGCTGAGATAATCCGATTTACGTGGATTATCGTTAGCAACAGTAAGGGTTTCCGTTTTAAACGTCGCAATATCATCAAATTTCAAATTGCCTAAATCCGGTTTTTGGAAACTGTTGCTATTTAAATTTGCCACATGACGAAGTTGCTCAGCCTGTACGCGGCCAATATCCAGTTGCACACTGTCAGCGTTACGTACAGCAAGGGTTAATTTGCCGTCGCCATATTGAGACAATAAAGAACCTTTGCCCACAAAGCTGACATAGGTTGGATAATTCGGCGCACATTCTAAGCTGCCAATCGGTTTTTTCAGTTGATAACCGCCCAAGGCTGTGAATTTGTTATTCAGTTGCAAATAAAGGCAACGCCCTTCCGGAATATCAAAACGGAAAGATTGTTGCGCTGAGTAAGGATGTTCGCTTGGAATTAATTCCGGTTGAACACGTTCGCCACGTCTAACAGCCGCTTCCGTTAATTTTTCCGATTCCCAACTTTGTCCTTCGGGTAATGCCGGTAATAAGATTGCAATAAGATTCTCGGCAATGTCTTTGCCTTTCACGCCATAGTTGAAATTAAAGGTTAGAACCTGTTCTGCTTCATTTTGCTGATTGTTAATAACCTTAAAACTATTATCCTCGTTTTGCAGACTGTATTTCGTCGGCACCGGCACGAGTTTGGTGATGTCTTTTTCTAAGGTATTCACACCGGTCTTCGCCCGCAAGGTTTGGCTAATTTTCGTTTGCACAAATTGATTCGGTTGGGTCGATAAAGACAGGTCATCCGAGCTGATCCACGCTTCCAATTTATTGTCGGAATAACGAATCTTAAATTTCAACGGATTAATCAAATTAAGCGATTGATCCTGATTTTTGCGAACTAAATTTACTTCAACCGTACTTTCTAAGGTCTTCGGATCAACCGGATTGGAAAACACCAAATGCGTTAACGCATGACGAACATGAAAGACATTCGGATCCTGATAAAAGTCCGCATCGGAGTCGACAACACTAAAAGGCTGGGTTTTTACAGAATGAGGCGTGGTAACCGATTTCGCATAGGTTAACCCAGGGTTTAATGCCGTTTTATCTAACGTGATTTTATATTCTTGCCCAGTTGGCCAATCCTGTGCGGGCGTAAAACTCAGTAAATTATCACTCGACCAAACCCATTTCCCTTCAAGGGCAGGTTCCATTTTAATGCCTTGCGTGATCTCAGACTTCAGTTTATCAATCGGTGCGGCAGCACCATTAAATTCAATATTCAGCGGATAAATGGTATTTGATGCGCCTTCTTCCCCGTAATAGGTTGGTTCAATGGGATTAAATTTCACGTGAACCGCATTGTTTTCATTTCCCTTTTGCTGCTGATACCAATAACTGCCACCACCGGCTGCTATGGCTAATACGAGTGCACCAAGCACTGAAAATTTTACTTTGCCTTGCATCAGATACTCCCTTGATTAACTTTAAAATTGACGCTGTTATTTACCATTATCATTAATTCGTTCCGCCTACGGTAATTTGATCGATTTTCAATGCCGGTTGCCCTACGCCTACCGGCACGCTTTGTCCTTCTTTACCACAAGTGCCTACACCATGATCCAATGCCACTTCATCGGCAACCATGGACACATTTTGCATCACTTCAATACCACTACCGATTAAGGTTGCGCCCTTCACCGGCTTAGTGATTTTGCCTTTTTCGATCAAATAAGCTTCTGAAGTAGAGAACACGAATTTGCCGGAGGTAATATCCACTTGGCCGCCACCAAAGTGCGGTGCAAAAATGCCGTGTTCTACGGAAGCCACCAAATCCTCAAATTTATCTTTGCCTGCCAACATATAAGTATTGGTCATGCGTGGCATTGGCAAATGGGCATAGGATTCACGACGTCCATTGCCTGTCGGTTGCACGCCCATCAAACGGGCATTCATTTTATCTTGCATGTATTTCTGCAAAATACCGTCTTTGATTAGCACGTTATGTTGGCTCGGCACACCTTCATCGTCAACGGTTACGGAACCACGACGATCTATTAAAGTGCCATCATCTACGATTGTGCATAACGGCGATGTGACTAATTCGCCGATTTTGCCGGTAAATAATGAACTTTCTTTACGATTAAAATCGCCCTCTAAGCCGTGCCCTACCGCTTCATGTAATAACACACCCGGCCAACCTGCGCCCAACACCACCGGCATTAATCCTGCCGGCGCCGCCACCGCGCCTAAATTCACCAATGCTTGACGCACCGATTCTTTTGCAAAATAGACCGCTCTTTGTTCGCCTTTATAGCTCTCAAAGAACCATTCCAAACCGAAACGACCGCCTGCGCCCGCACTGCCACGCTCACGCTTACCGTCTTGTTCTACCAACACGGAAACCGATAAACGAATGAGTGGGCGAATATCTGCCGCCAACGTGCCGTCAGTGGCGGCTACCAACATTTCTTCATATACCATACTCAAGCCGGCATTCACCTGCACCACTCGCGGGTCTTCCGCGCGGGCGGTTTTGTCCACTAAGCGTAATAATTCAATTTTTTGCTCTTGGCTTAAGCTGTATAACGGATTAATGGGTTGATAACGCAGCGGTGCGTCCACCGGATTAAATCTAACCGGCAGAATAAAATTACACTGAGAAGGTTGCGCAATACCACGCACTGCCTGTGCGCATTGTTGCAAATTGGCTAAATTAATTTGGTCAGAATAGGCAAAACCGGTTTTCTCGCCACTGACTGCACGCACGCCTACGCCGCGATCAATATGAAATCCGCCTTCTTTAATAATCCCGTCTTCTAATACCCAATTTTCATCCTGACTCAGCTGAAAATATAAATCGCCATAATCTACGTTGCGTTGCGCTAACGTATCAAATACGTTGGATAAATCGGATAACGCCAAATGACTGCGGGTTAATAAAGACTCGGTGACTTGTTTTAACATGAAATATTTACTTATATCGAAAAATAGATTGATAAAAAATGCGCAAATTATAGCGAATTCGCGCTCTCTGGGAAAGGCTAATTACTTTTTGATCTGATTGGTGTCGTTCTATTTTTTCAGCCGAACAGTCGGATTACCAACTTTGTAGTATGGCTCATTTCTTGTAGGGAATTATACTAAACGCCTTATTTTTCCAATTAAGTAACCGGTTATGCAAAATCCATTTAAAGCCGAATGGACGGCAAAAGGGCATACGCTCTGCTTAGGACATTGGGATATTCGCTATAACGGCATACCTCTCGTCCTCCCCACTGAACGCCGTGATAAAGATATGGGCACCAGAAATATCTATAATTTTATTGATCCCGAAGATGAGCTTTATTTAGAAGGCTTGGATGAAAGCGACTGGATTTTAGCCAACATGGATTGGCTGTCGGATTTATTTATTCAATACAACATTCCCTTGGAAGAAGACTACATGCGGGCGTTTTATCAAGCGGTGAACCCGGAAGACTGGCGTTGTGGCAGTTGCGGCGGTTGCATTTAACCGCCACAGCGCGAATACAAAATGAGACTTTTAATCGAAAAGTGCGGTCGTTTTTCGCCGTGTTTTTTAAGGCTGCCGTTCAATCACCACTTTAATATCTTCCGGTGGGGCGTAATAAGGGGCGGAGGTGATAAATAAATGAATACCCAACTTGGCATAATCCGCCACATTATTTTTATTTACGCCGCCCGCAACAGACAGGATGATTTTTTTGCCACTTGCCGCTACCAAAGACAATGCCCGCTTCACGTCATCCACCGACCATTTATCCAACTGAATAATATCCGGTTCGGCATCTAACATTTGTTCAAATTGACTGAAATTATCCGCTTCCAAAGTAATTTTATTTTCCGGTGCTTCCCGTCTTAAACGTTCCACAATGGCCAACCAATTATCGGGTTCTTCAAGCAAGTTGCGATGATTGGTAAACACCAGCAACGTTTCACTCATGCCTTGGCGATGAATATGCCCGCCCGCCGCCAACACCGCATTGGTCGCCAATTTTCGGGTATTCGGAATGCTTTTGCGGGTGCAAGCCACTACTGCATGAGGATGAATGGCTTTGGCATTAGCGATCATGTCCGCCGTGTATTGTGCCACGCCACAAGACCATTCCAATACGAGCTGAACCACCTTCCATGCCTGATGTAATTTGTCGCCGGAAGCCACCGCACTTAACAGCACCGTGCCGGCGTCAACGGCTTCGCCTTCCTGCACATAAACCTGCGGTTCAATATCCAGTTTTCTCAGCAATTTTTCTGCCACGCGAATTCCTGCCACAATACCGGCATTTTTACGTTTAAATAAAATTCTCGCCGGCACGTTATCCAAACCGAGCGCGCGCGTCGTCAAATCGCCACGATAAATATCCTCCAATAAAAAATCGTCTAATTCTTTGTCTGAAAAATAAATCATGTGTTCTCCTTAAATAAATCGTCCTAAATGCAATCGAACCTGTCTTTCTGCTAAAAAATCCGCCTCTTTCGGCTCATGTGTTACTAATAATGTGGTGATCTGCAATGCCTGAGTTAGGCTTTTTACCTCATGCCAAATATGCTCACGGGTTTGCCAATCAAGAGAAGAAAAAGGCTCATCCAATAACAGTAAATCCGGCAGATGAATTAACGCTCTGGCAAGCGCCGACCGTTGTTGTTCGCCACCGGATAATTGATGAGGATAACGATCAATTAAATGGGCGATTTTCAATTTTTCCAACAATGCCAACTGTTCTTCACGGGACGCATCGGGTTTGGCGAGCATTAAATTACCGGCGATGCTTTTATGCGGAAATAAATACAAGCGCTGATTTAAATAACGACAATTTCGTTGCCATGGTGGCAATGCATTCAGGTTTTTCTGTGCGAGTAAAATCTCACCCTCATAATCAATATAACCGGCGATTGCATTTAGCAAGGTAGTTTTTCCGCTCCCCGACTCGCCTACTACGGCGACACATTCTCCTTTTGCTACACAAAGAGAAACCTGTTGCAAAATACCGGCCTGTAACTTTTCGATCTTCAGCATATTAAACATTCCGATTCAGCACCCGAAGCAAAAACAGTAAACAGGCAGCAATAAACAACAGCCACAATGCAGCACCGATCGCAATTTCAAAGTCACCACTGGAGATATTCAGATACACTGCCATCGGTAAGGTTTCGGTTTTAAAGCGGGTGGCGCCGGCAAGCATTAGTGTCGCGCCAAATTCCCCAATGGCCCGTGACCATGCCAAAATCGCACCGCCCAACAACGGCTTCCAACACATGGGCAATTCCACCTTAAACAGCGTTCTGAAAGGCGATAAGCCTAAATTATAGGCGGCGAGACGATAACCCTGATCAAAAGACGTGAAAATGCCTCTGGCGTTACGTAGCAAAATGGATGAGGCGATATAGGTTTGCGCTACCACAATGCCGATAGGGCTAAAAATCCATTGGCTGATTCCTGGAATCAGTTGGCTCAATATTCCCTGCGAATTAAACAACAGCAATAAACTCAAGCCCGTCACCAATGGCGGTAACACCATCGGCAAGTCCAGAAATGTATCAATAAACTTTTGTAAAGGTAACCGCACTTGGCTCATCAACCATGCGGATGGAATAGCAATACATAGCGCTAAAAGAAGAGAAATAAGCGAGGTGCCGAGAGACATCCCTAAGGCGAAATGCAACTCGGCATCAAACAACACTTTTTTGAAAAAATGAAAATCCAGTTGCGCCGTTAAAGAAAGCACCGCACCTACGACAATACATAACAACATAACCAGCGGAATCAGTGCTAACTTTAAACTAAGGCTTTTATTTAATAGGGAGGAAGCCTTCATCGGTAAAATATTTCACGCCTTGTTCGGATTTGAAAAAGTCTAACAACTGTTTGGCTTCTGTCGGATACTGACTTGAGGAAAGCAAACCAAGGGTCACTTTTTCTTCTGGCGTTCCGGCCGGGTTTGGTAATAAATCCACTTTATCACGCACTTTCCACGCCCCGGAACGACCAACAACCGCCGCATCCACATCTCCGTTCAGCAAATACAACATCAATTGTTTAACCGTTGCCGCTTTCACCACCACTTTATTGTTAAGTTGTTGTTGATAACCGGACAGTTCAAACATTTTTTCCGCGCCTTTGCCCAACGCCATAGCTTTGCTATCACCGATACCTAAACGCAACTGACTTTCCGCCAAGGCTTTGAAAGAATCAATCCCCGCGCTTTTATCCTTACGCACCGCCATCACCGGAATATGCAATACCAACGGCGCAACATCCTTCACTTCATTTGCCTGTTGCAATTTTTCCACATAATCCGCCGAACCGGACAAGAACAAATCGCCGCTTTTCACCTGATTATAACGCGCCAAAAGCTGCCCCGAACCACCATATTCCACGGTAACTTTATTACCTGTATCCTTTTCAAATTGCTGAATAATTTTTTCGACAGGTTCTTTCAAACCTGCGCCGGCATAAAGATACAAATCCGCTGCCTGCGCAGAAAATGCCGCCATCACCAAAGCGGCTAATGTTGCTACTTTTTTCATGTCACACTCCTGTTTTAAAAAGTGAGGTAAATATAGCACATTAGCTATATAAACAAAAACATAGCGAAAATTAAAAACCGACCTTTTTGCGGGAAAATTCCGGTTTTACAAGACATTCACCACGCAATGCGTCTAACCACTCTTCTAGATTCTCAAAGGGTGAAAAATTGTGTCGTCTGGCAACAGCAGCAAAATCACCCAGCGTGAGTAAATTCAGCTCAAGCATGCGTTTTGAATGGGTTTCATCCCATGCGCCCAAATTCAATTTTTCCGCTTGTTGTTTAGCAAAATCTAACCGCTGTTGTGGCGTTAAATAATCAAACTTTAATTTTAAATCAAAACGCCGTAATGCCGCCGGATCCAGCACCAACAAACAATTCGCCGATTTAAAGGCTTCCGCAATATTTCGTTCCGTTCCGCTGACATGACACACTTACTGGCTTTTTCCGCATGATTGCTATTGGAAATACCATCGGCAATGCCAATGATAAAGTGCGGTCGATTTTCTATGTGTTTTTAACGTTCTCCAATAACTCTGCAACTACCTTCGGCACGCCTGCCCCCGCTTTTTCTTTTATTGTAACGACTTGCTTGCGTACAAAGCCGGTATTGGGATTCGGATCGATTAAGTAAATCGGCGTATTGCGTGGAGCTTCATTAACCAAACCATTCGCGGGATACACTTGCAAAGAGGTGCCAATCACTAATACCACATCCGCTTGTTCAACAATCTCAATGGCTCGTTCTAGCATCGGCACCATTTCACCGAAAAAAACAATATATGGTCGCATTGGATGACCATTTGGATCTTTATCGTCTAATTTCTGATCGCCAAAACAATCCACGATATAACTTTCATCAACGCTACTGCGCGCTTTATTTAATTCGCCGTGTAAATGCAACACATTTGAGCTTCCTGCTCGCTCATGTAAATCATCCACATTTTGCGTGATAATTCTCACATCATAGACTTTTTCTAATTCAACTAAGGCAAGATGCGCAGCGTTTGGCTTAGCTGCGGCGGCATTTTTACGGCGTTGATTATAGAAATCGAGCACTTTCGCACGGTTCTTTTGTAAGGCTTCCGGTGTACAAACTTCTTCGACTTTATGCCCTGCCCACAAACCGTCTTCCGCTCTGAAGGTAGGAATGCCACTTTCGGCACTAATTCCGGCTCCCGTTAATACCACGCAAATTGGTTTCATCTTATTCCCCTGACCTAAGGTTTTCATCCTAATACTACTGATACTTTTACATCACCACCACGTCAAACTGTTCCTGTGTGTAAAACGGTTCGGTTTTTATTTGGACTTGTTTTCCGATAAAGACTTCCAATTCTGCCAGTAAGCCGTGGGATTCTTCGTTAATTAAGTAGTCTGCAACCGCGTGCGAGGCGTAAACCACAAATTGTTCGCTGGCAAATAAATGATGCACACGGATAATTTCGCGCATGATTTCGTAGCATACGGTTTCCACAGTTTTTACTCGCCCACGACCTTGACAAGCCGGGCATTCGCAACAAAGAATATGCTCCAAACTTTCCCGCGTACGTTTACGGGTCATTTCCACCAAACCTAGTTGCGTAAAGCCATTCACGTTGGTTTTCACCGGATCGCGCGATAAGGCATCTTGCAAGGATTCCAACACACGATTACGGTGTTCTTCACTTTGCATATCAATGAAATCAATAATGATGATGCCACCGAGGTTGCGCAGTTGAAGCTGTTGCGCGATGGTTTTGGTGGCTTCAATATTGGTGTTAAAAATGGTTTCTTCCAAATTACGATGCCCCACGAATGCACCGGTATTGATGTCGATCGTGGTCATGGCTTCGGTTTGTTCAATGATCAAATAGCCACCGGATTTGAGATTCACTCGTCTATCTAAAGCGTGATGGATCCCCTTTTCCACACTGTACACATCAAAGAGCGGTTGATTTCCCGTGTATAAAATCAGTTTGTCGGTGAGGTTTGGGATGAATTCTTCGGTGAATTGTTTCACTTCATTGAAACAAAGTCGGGAGTCAATGTGAATTCGATCCAACTTGCCACCGATAAAATCGCGCAAAATGCGCTGGGTCAGCGCCAATTCGCCGTAAAGCATGGAGCGGGTTGTGTATTTCGCACGGCGCTCCAGCACTTTTCGCCACAAGCGTTTTAAGAAATCGGCATCTTGTTGTAAATCCAGTTCAGTCGCCCCTTCGGCCGCAGTACGGATAATAAAACCGCCCAATTCATCACATAAAGGCAAGGTGAGTTCTTTCAATCGATTACGTTCTTCCTCGCTTTCAATGCGTTGTGACACGCCCACATGACTGTTTTCCGGCATGAATACTAAATAACGGGAAGGCAAGGTAATATCGGTGGTGAGTCGCGCACCTTTCGTGCCAAGCGGATCTTTTACCACTTGCACCACAATATCCTGCCCTTCATGTACCAGTTGGGCAATGTCTTTCACCACAAATTGCTTTTGTTCACTTTCTTCCACACATTCGGTGTGCGATACAATATCTGACGCGTGTAAGAAGGCGGCTTTTTCCAGCCCGATGTCCACAAATGCCGATTGCATCCCCGGTAATACACGGGTGACGCGGCCTTTATAAATATTTCCGACAATACCGCGTTTGCCTTGGCGTTCAATATGCACTTCTTTGAGCAAACCGGTTTCCACTAAGGCAATGCGCGTTTCATTTGGTGTCACATTGACCAATAATTCAACAGAATCCATAAAATATCTTATCCAAAATGTCGTTGTCATTGATTTTGCCAATTAGTCTAACGAAAAGGGAAATAGAATAACAGGGGCAAATCAGGTAAAATGCTCCCCTTTTTTTGAATATAAGAACTATTTTTAGGGTTAATAGGATGTTTGGTTTAGATCCAACAATTGTTACATTTACTATTTATATTTTCGGCATGATTAGCATTGGGGTTGCCGCCTATTATTACACCAAAGATTTATCTGACTACATTTTGGGTGGCCGCCGCTTAGGCAGCTTCGTCACGGCAATGTCTGCCGGTGCTTCGGATATGTCCGGTTGGTTGTTAATGGGCTTGCCGGGTGCCGTGTATTTATCCGGTTTGGTCGAGGGCTGGATTGCCATTGGCTTAACCTTAGGGGCGTATTTAAACTGGCTCTTCGTTGCCGGGCGTTTACGGGTTTACACAGAATTTAATAATAATGCGTTAACCCTGCCTGAATATTTTCATCATCGTTTTGGCACAAGCCACAACGCCTTAAAAATCGTATCTGCCTCCATTATTTTGGTGTTTTTCACCATTTATTGCGCTTCGGGCGTGGTTGCCGGTGCGAAATTATTCCAAAACCTCTTTTCAATCGATTATTCCACCGCACTTTGGTACGGCGCACTCGCTACCATCGCCTACACCTTTATCGGCGGTTTCCTTGCGGTGAGTTGGACAGATACCATTCAAGCCACACTGATGATTTTCGCCTTATTGCTCACCCCTGTCTTTGTGGTGATCTCTATCGGTGGTGTTGACGACTTGCAAAATATCGTACAACAAGCGGAAATAAGCGCACAAAAAGAATTTACCGACTTATTCCGCGGCACCACCATGATGGGCTTGTTAAGCCTTGCGGCGTGGGGCTTAGGTTATTTCGGACAACCGCATATTCTCGCTCGTTTCATGGCGGCAGATTCCGTGCGTTCCCTCAATAAAGCCCGCAAAATCAGCATGACATGGATGATCCTCTGCTTAGCCGGGGCTATTGCCATCGGTTTCTTTGGCATGGCGTATTTCTATGCAAATGCAAACACCGCTTCTGCTGCCTTGGTAAACCATGAACCTGAGCAAGTTTTTATTGAATTATCCCGACTATTATTTAATCCATGGATTGCCGGTATTTTGCTTTCCGCGATTCTTGCTGCGGTGATGAGTACCTTAAGTTGCCAGCTATTAATTTCTTCCAGTGCCATTACGGAAGACTTTTACAAAGGCTTTATCCGCCCGAACGCCTCAGAAAAAGAATTGGTTTGGTTAGGTCGCGCCATGGTATTGGTGATTGCCGCCGTTGCCATTTGGATTGCTCAAGATCAAAACAGTAAGGTGTTGAAACTCGTGGAATTTGCTTGGGCAGGCTTCGGTAGCGCTTTTGGTCCGGTGGTTTTACTTTCCTTATTTTGGAAACGCATGACGTCCTCCGGCGCCATGGCAGGCATGCTCACCGGTGCCATCACGGTATTTGCTTGGAAAGCGTGTTTACCGCAAGAAAGTGAATGGGCGCAAGTCTATGAAATGATTCCGGGCTTTGTATTCGCCGCCATCGCCATTATTATTGTGTCGCTCTTGTCTGCGAAACCCGACGAAGCCATTACCGACACCTTTGAAAAAGCCCAAAAAGCGTATCATGATGCGCTGTAACCTTGATTAACCGAGATAACGATATGATCGATTTTCGCCCTTTTTATCAACAAATTGCCACGACCCCTCTTTCCCCTTGGTTGGAAACCTTGCCATTACAAATGAAACAATGGCAACAGCAAACCCACGGGGAATATGCCAAATGGGCAAAAGTCGTGGAATTTCTACCGCACTTGCCGGCTTCCCGTATTGATCTAAAAAGTGCGGTCAAATCTGAGTGTGATTCGGCGCTTTCCGATGGTGAACGCCAGCGCATTATTCACCATTTAAAACAACTCATGCCATGGCGCAAAGGGCCTTATCATTTGCTTGGTATTCATGTGGATTGCGAATGGCGCTCCGATTTCAAATGGGATCGCGTGCTACCACATTTAGCACCGTTGCAAGATCGCACAATTTTAGATGTGGGTTGCGGCAGTGGCTATCATATGTGGCGCATGGTGGGCGAAGGAGCAAAAATGGTGGTGGGCATCGACCCGACGGAATTGTTCTTATGTCAATTTGAAGCGGTTCGCAAACTCTTAAATGACGATCGCCGTGCCAATTTGATTCCGCTCGGCATTGAGCAAATGCAACCGCTCGCGGCGTTTGACACGGTGTTTTCGATGGGAGTGTTATATCACCGCAAATCACCGTTGGATCACCTTTCCCAACTTCGTGCCCAATTGGTAAACGGTGGTGAATTAGTGCTCGAAACCTTAGTGGTGGACGGCGATGAAAATACCGTATTAGTTCCAATGGATCGTTACGCCAAAATGAAAAACGTGTATTTCATTCCGTCCGTTGCCGCATTGATTCATTGGCTGCAAAAAAGCGGCTTTAAAAATGTGCGTTGCGTAGATGTCGCCGTCACCTCATTAGAGGAACAGCGCAAAACCGATTGGTTAGAAAATGAATCCTTAATTGATTTTCTCGATCCAAATGATCATAGCAAAACCATCGAAGGCTATCCTGCCCCGAAAAGAGCGGTCATTTTAGCGAATAAATAAAGGAATAACATTGAGATTCAACGTTGAAAATAGTAAAGTAAGCAACCGTTGATTTTTATAAACTAGCTTAAAAAAGGCGGAAAATTATGGGTAAAAGTGTTGTTGTTCTCGGCGCGCAATGGGGCGATGAAGGAAAAGGAAAAATCGTTGATTTGCTCACCGACCGCGTCAAATATGTGGTTCGTTATCAAGGCGGTCATAATGCCGGTCACACCTTAATCATCAACGGTGAAAAAACCGTTTTACGTTTAATTCCATCAGGCATCCTGCGCGATAACGTCACCTGTTTAATCGGTAATGGCGTTGTACTTTCCCCGTCTGCCCTCATGCAAGAAATGGGAGAATTAGAAAGCCGTGGCGTGAACGTACGTGACCGTTTATTAATCTCCGAAGCTTGCCCATTAATTCTGCCTTACCACGTTGCGATGGACCATGCCCGTGAAGCGGCGCTCGGTAAAAAAGCTATCGGTACCACCGGTCGTGGTATCGGCCCGGCTTATGAAGACAAAGTCGCGCGTCGCGGTTTACGTGTAGGCGATTTATTTAATCGCGAAGCCTTTGCTGAAAAACTCAAAAATATTCTTGATTACTACAACTTCCAATTGGTGAACTACTACAAAGTTGAGCCGGTTGACTATCAAAAAACCTTAGATGACGTGTTCGCTGTTGCCGATATTATCACCGGTATGGTCGCCGACATCACCACCATTTTAGATACCGCGCGCAAAAATGGCGACAACATTTTATTCGAAGGCGCACAAGGCACCATGTTGGACATTGACCATGGTACTTATCCTTATGTAACCAGTTCCAACACCACTGCCGGTGGCGTTGCGACCGGTTCCGGTTTCGGCCCACGCAATTTAGATTATGTGTTGGGTATTATCAAAGCCTATTGCACCCGCGTGGGTGGCGGCCCGTTCACCACGGAATTATTCGATGAAGTCGGTGCAGAAATTGCCCGTAAAGGGAACGAATTCGGCGCGGTTACCGGTCGTCCACGTCGTTGTGGTTGGTTTGACGCGGTCGCCATTCGTCGCGCGATTCAATTGAACTCCATTTCCGGTTTCTGCATGACGAAATTAGACGTGTTAGACGGTTTCGATGAAGTGAAAATCTGCGTGGGGTACAAAATGCCAAACGGCGATATTGTAGAATACGCACCACTTGCCGCGAAAGACTGGGAAGGGGTTGAGCCGATTTATGAAACCATGCCGGGTTGGAAAGAAAATACCTTCGGTGTCACTGATGTGAATCAATTACCGCAAACCTGCCGTAATTACATCAAACGTATCGAAGAAGTCACCGGCGTACCGATTGCCATCCTTTCTACCGGGCCGGATCGCGTACAAACAATGATTTTACAAGATCCGTTTGCTGCGTAAAAATGCATAGAAAAACGACCGCACTTTTGAAGTATCAAAGTGCGGTTCTTTTTTGGAGAGTTTTTTATGAATGAGCCGGAACAAAACGTCGTCGAATACCTAACCGAACACCCCGATTTTTTCACTACCCACCCCGATTTGCTTGCTAAACTGTCCGTGGTTCACCCACAAAAAGGCACGCTATCTTTAGTAGAAGCACAGCTAGAACAGCAACGCCAACAAATCAAAACCCTCACGGCGTTCTTAGAAAAATTTCATCAACTCGCCTATCAAGAGGCAGACATTTTCTACGCGCTTATGCCCTTACAAAAGAAACTGTTTCAAGCGGAAGATTTCCAACGGGGCGAAGAAAAACTGAAACAATGGGCGCAGTCCTATGAATTGGACGGTGCAAAAATATTGCTATTTCGAGATGCGTGGCCAAAAAATGAAACCATTCCCGAACAATATTGGATTGATCGCAAGGCGTTTGAACTGATTCGCTTGGAACGTCTCGGCTTGCGCCAGTTTTACTTGGGTGATTTAAGCAACAAAGAAAAACACCTGATGTTTCTGCCGGAGGAATTTCCCATTGGCTCCGTGGCAATTTATCTGCTTGGCACAAAAACAAGCCACAAACCCACCGCACTTTTATTATTCACCTCGAGAGACACTGCCCGTTTCCATAACGGACAAGATACCACCTTCTTAAAACACATCGTAGATATTGTGGAATTGCATTTAACCCGTTGGCTGTGAATCCATTTAGACTAGAAAGTGCGGTGCATTTTCGCCTTTTTTTGCAAATCCTTGATCCGGCTCACGATCTGATAAAAAGTCGGTTTATTTATATTGGCGACTTTTCTACAATGAGTGTGTTTTTAATAATTAAAAACACACAATTCAATTTAACTTCAGATATCACAAAGGTCTCATTATGAAAATTTTCACTTGGCCTGTGGTTGCAGGTGCTGCACTTGGTATCGTTGCTCCACTTCTAACCTACAATGGCAATCCCGGCAATATGGGTTTCTGTGCGGCGTGTTTCTTACGAGATACTTCCGGTGCATTAGGGCTACATCGCGCCGCTCCGCTACAATATCTTCGTCCCGAACTTATCGGCTTAGTTTTAGGTGCACTTGCCAGTGCCTATTTCTCTAAGGAATTCCGACCTCGCGGTGGATCTGCACCGTTAGCTCGCATTATCCTTGGGTTCTTTGCCATGATCGGTGCACTGGTTTTCTTAGGCTGTCCGTGGCGTGCCTATTTGCGTCTAGGCGGCGGTGATCTCACTGCTATTGCAGGAATCGTTGGATTATTCGCCGGCATATTGGGCGGCATCTTCTTTGCAAATCATGGTTTTTCCTTAGGAAAATCAAGTGAACAAAGCAAATCGTCAGGGCTTATTGGTGTGCTATTTACCTTGGTATTGCTCATCTTGCTTTTAACTCAATTTAAATTTGGCGAAAATCTGGCTATTTATTTTTCAGAAAAAGGCCCGGGCGCACAACACCCTGCCGTTTGGATGTCGCTTGCCGGCGGCGCGTTACTTGGTGTGTTAATGCAAAAATCCCGTTTCTGCACAATTGGCGCATTCCGTAACTTCGTATTGTTCCGTGATACACAGCTTTTAAACGGTGTTATCGCCTTGGTTGTGTTCGCTGCGATCACCAACAGCTTGCTTGGACAATTCCATGTGGGATTTGAACAGCAACCTATCGCACATAATCAATATATCTGGAACTTCTTTGCCATGGCATTATGCGGATTGTGTTTCTCCCTCGGCGGCGGTTGCCCGGGTAAACAATTGGTGAATGTCGGGGAAGGAAACAATGACGCCGCATTATTTGTATTAGGTATGCTATTAGGTGCGGCTGCGGCACATAACTTCGGTTTAGCAGCTTCACCTGCCGGTGTGACAGCTTACACCCCATATGTTTTAGTACTTGGCTTTGCCGCCTGCGTTTACATTGGCGTGACCAATAAATCAAAAGCCTAAATCCTCCATAGCGAGATAAAAAAACGCCCGTAATAAACGGGCGTTTTCTGCTTCTGAAATTCGACAACCTTGAAAACTCAATACAAAAGTGCGGTCGATTTTCGTCTTATTTTAAATCTTCTGCTAAGCAAGGCTGAATTTTATTCAACATATCTTTTAACACGCGCGGTGCTGCGGCAACAATATGGCCGGCTTTTAAGTAGCTATGACCGGCATTGTAGTCAGTCACGATACCGCCTGCTTCACGAACGATTAAATCACCTGCCGCCACATCCCAAGCTTTGATGCCGTATTCAAAATACCCATCTAAACGACCGGATGCCACATAGCAAAGATCCAACGCAGCAGAACCGGTGCGACGGAAATCAGCCGCCTCTTCAATCAAGCTTTGCATCATATTGAATTGCATTGGCATGTATTTCGGTTGTTTGAATGGGAAACCGGTAGCAAGAACTGCACCGGATAAATCGCGTTTGTTTTCAACACGTAAACGCATTTCATTTAATTTTGCGCCTTCGCCACGCACAGCAGTAAATAATTCGTTACGGATAGGATCATAAACCACGCCCACTTCGGTGCGGCCTTTAACACGAATAGCAATAGAAACGGAGAAATGAGGCAAACCTTTCACAAAGTTTGTGGTGCCATCCAGTGGATCAATCACCCATTGAACATCGTTATCACTGCCTTCTAATGCACCGCTTTCTTCGGTGATGATCGTGTGGTCAGGATAAGATTTTTTAATGACTTCGATAATCGCTTCTTCAGAAGCTTTATCGACGTTGGTTACATAGTCATTTTTGCTTTTTTCCATGGTGACGATGTCGTCACGACGTTCGTAGTTTTTGGCAATAATATTACCCGCTTTTCGTGCTGCACGAATTGCGATATTTAACATAGGATTCATAAATTCCACCGGATTTTAAAGAACAATTTAGGTGCGCAATTATAAGAGATTTAAAAGAAAATAGCTATCAGAAAAATTTTTAGAATTGTTGACTAAAAACAAGGGGTATTTGTGATAGAATACGCCCCGCTATTAAATAAGATAAAAATGATCATGTTGGAAAAAATTCGAATTGTTTTAATTGAAACCTCGCATAGTGGTAACATTGGTTCCACGGCACGAGCAATGAAAACAATGGGATTAACTGATTTAGTGTTAGTGGCACCAAAACAAGGCGTAGATGATCAGGCGATTGCTCTTGCTGCTGGTGCGGAAGATGTGGTGAAAAGTGCGGTTATAGTCAACACCTTTTCCGAAGCCGTTGCCGATTGCTCTTTAGTAATTGGTACCAGCGCAAGATTACGTCACTTACAGAACTCACTCATTGAACCACGCGAATGTGGCGAAAAAGCCATTCATCATGCAATAAACGGAAAAGTCGCGATTGTCTTTGGGCGTGAGCGTGTGGGGTTAACTAATGAAGAATTACTCAAATGCCACTATCATGTGACGATTCCTGCGAATCCGGATTATGCCTCGTTAAATTTAGCCATGGCGGTACAATTAATCACTTACGAAATCCGCATGACTTACTTGGCAACACAGCGCGAAGAAAATCTGAAAATGACACAAACGCAGCCTGATGTGCATCCCAAAATGCAAGAATTGGATTATTTTTTTACGCGTACCGAGCAGCTTTATCAATCCCTTGGCTTTATTCAAAATCAAGGTGTCATGCAAAAACTCCGACGCTTATATGGTCGTGCAGAAATCGAAAAAACAGAACTTCACATTTTACTCGGCATGTTAAGTGCGGTTGAAAAAAAACTTAAATCGTAAAAGAATAATAGTTGACTGTAAGAGTCAACAATGTAAGATTTCTTCGTTTAATTTGTTATTTTTTCATTTAGGAACATAAAAGATGAAATTAACCTCGAAAGGTCGTTATGCAGTCACCGCAATCTTAGATATTGCTATTCATGCCGATAATGGTCCCGTAAGTTTGTCCGATATTTCCGAGCGACAACACATTTCCCTTTCTTATTTAGAACAACTGTTTGCAAAACTGCGCCGCAATAATTTAGTCAAAAGCGTACGTGGTCCGGGCGGTGGCTATAAATTAGGTCACACACCGGAAAATATTTCTATCGGTATGATCATTGCTGCTGTTAATGAGAATATTGATACGACAAAATGTTTGGGAAAAGGTAATTGCCAAAATGGAAGCGAATGTCTTACACACAAATTATGGGACAAACTTAGCCAACGCATTGCCGATTTCCTCAATGAAATTACTTTGGCGGAATTGGTTTCTCAACATAAAGAGAAACAAAATGTTCGTCATCATAAACACGAGGATTTTGAAAATCTACTCGTGATTACAAATGCCCCACAACATAGCTAGAAGTGCGGTTTAAAATAAAATTATTTAGGAGTGAATAATGAAATTACCTATTTATTTGGATTATGCAGCGACTTGTCCGGTGGACGAACGCGTTGCAAAAAAAATGATGGAATATTTAACCATTGACGGTGTTTTCGGCAACCCGGCATCGCGTTCCCATAAATTCGGCTGGCAAGCAGAAGAAGCCGTTGATATTGCACGTAATCAAATTGCCGATCTCATTGGTGCGGATTCCCGTGAAATTGTATTCACTTCCGGTGCAACAGAATCAGACAACTTGGCGATCAAAGGTGCGGCGCATTTTTATCAAACCAAAGGCAAGCACATTATCACTTGCAAAACCGAGCACAAAGCGGTGTTGGACACTTGCCGTCAACTAGAACGCGAAGGTTTTGAAGTCACTTATTTAGAACCGGAATCCGATGGTTTAGTAGATTTGGAAAAATTCAAAGCGGCACTTCGCCCAGACACCATCGTTGCCTCAATCATGCACGTAAACAATGAAATCGGTGTAATTCAAGACATTCAAGCGATTGGCGAATTATGTCGTGCGAATAAAACCATTTTCCATGTGGACGCCACCCAAAGTGTAGGCAAAGTGGAGATCAACCTTGCCGAATTACCGGTGGATTTAATGTCCATGTCCAGCCACAAATTATACGGACCAAAAGGGATCGGTGCGTTATATGTTCGCCGTAAACCGCGTATCCGCTTAGAAGCGATTATTCACGGCGGCGGTCATGAGCGCGGTATGCGTTCCGGGACATTGCCTGTCCACCAAATCGTTGGGATGGGTGAAGCTTATCGCATCGCAAAAGAAGAAATGGCAACAGAAATTCCACGCATTAAAGCCCTTCGCGATCGTTTATACAACGGTTTAAAAGATATCGAAGAAACCTACGTTAACGGCTCCATGGAACACCGTGTCGCCAACAACCTCAACATCAGTTTCAATTATGTAGAAGGTGAGTCTTTAATGATGGCATTACGCGACATTGCGGTATCCTCAGGATCCGCTTGTACGTCTGCGAGCCTTGAACCGTCTTATGTGTTACGTGCGTTAGGCCGCAATGATGAATTGGCACACAGCTCGATTCGTTTCACTTTAGGCCGTTTCACCACCGAAGAAGAAATCGACTACACCATCAGCTTAATGAAAGGTGCGGTGGAAAAATTACGCGCATTATCTCCGCTTTGGGACATGTTCAAAGAAGGCATCGACTTAAACACCATTGAGTGGTCAGCCCACTAATTTAACGGGCGGAGCAAACCGCCCAATAAAAACAATATTTTAGGAAGGAATAAAAAATGGCATATAGCGAAAAAGTGATCGATCATTACGAAAACCCGCGTAACGTGGGTTCTATGGACAAAAAAGACAGCGCGGTCGGCACCGGCATGGTGGGCGCACCGGCATGTGGCGACGTAATGCAATTACAAATCCGCGTAAATGATGACGGCATTATTGAAGACGCCAAATTCAAAACCTACGGCTGCGGCTCGGCAATCGCCTCCAGCTCCCTCATCACCGAGTGGGTAAAAGGCAAATCCTTGGAAGAAGCGGGCGCCATTAAAAACAGCCAAATCGCGGAAGAACTTGAATTACCGCCGGTAAAAGTGCACTGCTCCATTTTAGCAGAAGACGCCATCAAAGCCGCCATCGCCGACTACAAAGCGAAAAAAGGGTCTTAATCGGCAAAAAAGTGCGGTCGTTTTTTGGCGCGTTTTTAAAAACGGGTAAAAAAGTCACCGCACTTTGTACTTTATAACAACATAAAAATGACGACTGAAAAGAAAATTGCCCTTGCCGTGTTGTGTATCGGCATCTTATTTCCGCTAGCTTATGAACATTTTTACGGTTCATATCTCAGATACACGTTCGGCAAAGCCGATTTCATTAGCGGCGGCACACTTTTTTATTGGATCACCCTGTTTCTGCCGACCGTGCTTTATAGCCGCCTTCGCCCCGCCGCGTTTATCGGCGCCCAGTTGGCCACCATGAGCCTTTTTCTGCTGGTTGATTTAGGCATGAGCGGCGATCCGAAAAGCGATACGATATTTTGGACGCTTTATTTCGCGTGGAGTGTGTTTGCGGGATTGCTCTCCCTCTACCCTGCACGAAAAAAGCCTAAATTATTTACCCGCTCTTGGTTAAGCGCGTTAATTGCGTCCGCGGGATATACTTATTTAAGCGTTGTACTGGCGATATTAATTCTAAAATTAACCGCACTTTAACCGAGGAAACACATGACCACAGAAAAGAAATTGGCTATCGCGGCAATACTCGTCGGTGTTTTGGTGCCGGTGATATATACCGCCTATATTACACCGACGTTTTTTGACGAATTGACCCTGTTAAATTTAGCTTATTATTGGGGCTGTTTGTTTGCCGCGACGATTTTCTATACGCGGGTACGCGCAGCAGCAGTCACCGGTTCGGCGTTGGCAATTACTTCGCTGTTTGCGCTTTTCGCTTATTTATCAATCACCAGCGGCGATCCTAAAGGCGGGGCGGCGATGTGGGTAATTTATCTTATATGGAGTCTTGCCGCTGGTTTCGTGTCTATTTTTCCGGCGCTCTTTAAGCCGCAATTTATGCAAAAATCTTGGCTTCGTGCGGCAATTTGTAGCGTATTATTGACTTATTTATCTTTTATCGTTGGTCTCGTAGGATTCAAGTTATTTGATCAGTAAAAACGACTGTACGTTTATTTAGCAAAAATCAGAGGAATGATTATGTCAGTCACATTAACCGAAAGCGCGGCAGATCGCGTGAGAACATTTTTAGCAAAACGTGGGAAAGGGATCGGGCTTCGTTTGGGCATTAAAACCTCCGGCTGTTCAGGATTGTCTTATATGCTTGAATTTGTGGACGCGTTAAATGCAGACGATCACGTGTTTGAACAATACGGCGTGAAAGTCATCGTGGACACCAAAAGTCTCGTGTATTTAGATGGCACCCAATTAGACTTTGTCAAAGAAGGCCTAAATGAAGGCTTCAAATTTACCAACCCGAACGTCAAAGACGAATGCGGTTGCGGTGAAAGTTTTAACGTGTAATTGAGACGATGATGAATAATCCTTTTGCTTTATTTGATTTGCCCGTAGCTTTTCAGGTGGACAGCGCGTTATTAAATGAACGTTATTTGGCCCTGCAAAAGTCCCTTCATCCGGATAATTTTTCTGCAGCCTCTGCGCAAGAACAACGTCTTGCCATGCAAAAATCAGCGGAAATTAATGATGCGTTGCGCATTCTAAAAGATCCGATTACGCGTGCTGACAGCATTATTGCGATAAATACCGGCGAAACAGAAAATCCGGAAGAAAAAAGCAATAACGACATTGATTTTCTGATGCAGCAAATGGAATGGCGTGAAACCTTAGAAAATATCGAAAACCGTCAAGACACGGATGAATTAACCGCATTTACCCAAGAAATTAACCAAATCCGTCATGCCATTTTAAGTGAATTATCCACCGCACTTGATGCGCAACAATGGAACATCGCACGGGCAATCACAGACAAATTACGTTTTATCAAAAAACTTCAAACAGAAATTGAGCGAGTTGAAGAGACTCTTTTAGATTTTTAATGTAAAGCATATCGAGAAACAACATGGCGTTACTTCAAATTGCAGAGCCGGGACAAAGTGCCGCACCCCATCAACAAAAACTTGCCGTGGGCATCGATCTCGGCACCACAAACTCCCTGATTGCCACCGTACGCAACGGCCACAGTGATGTTTTATTAGACGAACAAAATCGTCCGTTATTGCCCTCTGTTGTGCATTTTGGCAAAGATGACAACGTGATTGTCGGCTACGAAGCCGCCGAACTTGCCACGCAAGATCCGCAAAATACGGTGATTTCCGTCAAACGCTTAATCGGCCGCAGTCTTGCGGATATTCAACAACGTTATCCAAATTTGCCTTATCAATTTGTTGCCAGTGAAAACGGTTTGCCTTTATTAACAACATGCCAAGGTGTACGTAGCCCGATTGAAATTTCCGCAGAAATCCTGAAAAAACTGACCGCACTTGGTGAGCAACGCTTAGGCGGAAACCTTGTCGGCGCAGTAATTACTGTGCCTGCCTATTTTGATGATGCACAACGCCAAAGCACCAAAGACGCCGCAAAATTAGCAGGCCTTAATGTTCTCCGTTTATTAAATGAACCGACAGCGGCCGCCATTGCATACGGCTTAGATAGCGAACAAGAAGGCGTGATTGCCGTGTATGATTTAGGCGGTGGCACTTTTGACATTTCCATTTTGCGCCTCTCCCGTGGCGTATTTGAAGTGTTGGCGACCGGTGGCGACACGGCGCTAGGTGGTGATGATTTTGATTTGGTCTTAGCCGATTGGATTATCGAAAAATCTGCAGTAAAACCGGAAAATGACAGCCAATATCGTGAACTGATCGAATTAGCCAATCGCCTCAAACAAGAACTTTCAAATTCAATGGAAGTTCAAATTCATTACGGTAACTGGCTTGGCAGTATCACCCGAGAACAATTTAACGAACTGATTCAATCGTTGGTTAAACGTTCTTTACTTGCTTGTCGCCGTGCCTTAAAAGATGCCGGCGTAGAAGCGGAAGATGTGCGTGAAGTGGTGATGGTGGGCGGTTCTACCCGAGTGCCTTATGTACGCGAACAAGTGGGTGAATTTTTCCAAAAACAACCGCTGACCTCTATCGATCCCGATAAAGTGGTCGCTCTTGGCGCGGCCATTCAAGCCGATATTCTCGCCGGCAACAAACCGGATTCCGAGCTATTGTTATTGGATGTCATTCCACTTTCTCTCGGCATTGAAACCATGGGCGGTTTGGTGGAAAAAATCATTCCACGCAACACCACTATTCCTGTGGCGCGTGCGCAAGAATTCACCACCTTCAAAGACGGACAAACCGCGATGTCGGTACATATCGTACAAGGTGAACGGGAACTGGTTAACGATTGCCGTTCTCTTGCACGCTTCACGCTGCGTGGCATTCCACCGATGGCGGCAGGTGCTGCACATATTCGCGTCACCTACCAAGTAGATGCCGATGGATTGCTCAGCGTCACCGCCATGGAAAAAACCACCGGTGTGCAATCCTCGATTCAGGTGAAGCCGTCTTACGGTTTAACGGACGATGAAATTGCCAACATGCTGAAAGCCTCCATGGAAAATGCCAAAGAGGATATTCAAGCGCGTTTATTGGCAGAACAACGCGTAGAGGCGGAACGTGTACTGGAAAGCGTACGCTCTGCTTTGGCACAAGATTATGATTTATTAGATGACGACGAATTAAGTGCGGTTAAAAACGCAATTATTTCGTTGGAACAATTAAAACAGCAGGATGATTCCCTTGCCATCAAACAAGGTATCAAAGCGCTGGATTTAGCAACGCAGGAATTTGCAGCGCGTCGTATGGATAAATCCATTCGTACCGCGCTAGCAGGTCACTCCGTTGATGATATTGTAGGAAAGTAAGGATGTTAAAATGCCAAAAGTGATTTTTTTACCCAATGAAGAATTTTGCCCGGAAGGCATGGTCGTTGATGCTGCTGCCGGCGACAATTTGCTTGAAGTGGCCCACAACGCCGGCGTAGAAATTCACCACGCTTGTGATGGCTCTTGCGCTTGCACCACATGCCATGTGGTGGTGCGTGAAGGCGGCGATTCTTTAAATGAACCAAGCGATCAAGAAGAAGATATGTTAGATAAAGCCTGGGGCTTAGAAATGGACAGCCGTCTGTCTTGCCAATGTATTGTCGGTGATGAAGACTTGGTCGTTGAAATCCCGAAATACAACATTAACCACGCAAACGAGGCGGCGCACTAATGAAATGGACGGATGCCCAACTCATTGCCGAAGCGTTGTATGACAACAATCCGGAGCTAGATCCGAAAACTGTACGTTTTACCGATTTGCATCGCTGGATTTGTGAGTTAGAGGATTTCGACGATAATCCGCAAAAATCAAACGAAGGGATTTTAGAAGCTATTTTGCTGAAGTGGTTGGAAGAATACGAGTAGAAATTCTCTCAGAAAAACAACCGCACTTTGATCGTAGGGACAGGCTTTATGCCTGTCCTATTCGTATCATCAGATTGTCGGACAGACATAAAGTCTGCCCCCATAAATGTGGAATGATGGTTACTTCACCTGCATTCCCGCTTTCACGCCTGCATCAGCAGACAACAGGAATAAATCCGCGCCGCCGGTGCCCGCACTTAAAATCATGCCTTCGGACACACCAAATTTCATTTTGCGTGGTGCAAGGTTTGCCACCATAATCACAAAGCGACCTTCCAGCTCCTCCGGTTTATCATAAGCGGCTTTAATACCGGAAAAGACTTGGCGTTTGTGATCGCCCAAATCCAGTTCAAAACGCAATAATTTATTGGATTCCGGCACAGCTTCGCATTTCAATACTTTCGCCACTCGCATATCTAACTTAGCAAAATCATCAATCGTGATGGTCTCTGCAATTGGCTCAATCGTGCTCGCAGATTCATTGGCATTTTTGACAGCACTTTTCGCGACAGGCGCCGCATTCGCTTGCGCGTTTTCCGCTTTAGATGCCTCAATCATCGTTTCAATTGGCTTACCCTCCAAACGGGAGAACAAGGCCTTAAACGGTGCGATTTGATGATTTAACAATGGCTGCGCTAAATTTGCCCAGGTTAATTCCGCCTGCAAGAAAGCCTCTGCACGTTCTGCCAGTTTTGGTAACACCGGTTTCAAATAGCCCATCAGTACGCGGAATAATTGAATCCCCATGGAACACGCTGCTTGCAATTGCGCGTCTTTGCCCTCTTCTTTCGCAATCACCCAAGGGGCTTTATCGTCGATATATTTGTTGGCTTTATCGGTTAATGCCATGATTTCACGAATGGCTTTACCAAATTCGCGATTTTCGTAATACGTGGCGATTTGCTCAGATTGTGCAATAAATTCATTAAACAAAGTCTGATCATCTAATACTGCCGCCAACTTGCCGTCAAAACGTTTTTGGATAAAACCGGCGTTACGGGAAGCCAAATTCACCAGTTTATTCACCAAATCCGTGTTCACGCGCTGAACGAAATCTTCTAAGTTCAAATCCAAATCATCAATGCGGTTACTTAATTTCGCTGCGTAGTAATAACGCAAGCATTCCGGATCCAAGTGTTTCAAATAGGTTGCCGCTTGAATGAATGTACCGCGGGATTTTGACATTTTTTCACCGTTCACCGTCACATAGCCGTGCACAAAAATGTTACTTGGTTTGCGGAAATCAGCGCCCTCTAACATCGCTGGCCAGAACAGGCTGTGGAAATACATAATATCTTTACCAATAAAGTGATAAAGCTCAGCATCGCTGTCTTTGCGCCAGAAACTGTCGAAATCAATGTGGCTCTCACGTTTACACAGATTTTTGAAAGACGCCATGTAACCGATAGGCGCATCTAGCCAAACATAGAAATATTTGCCTTCCGCATTCGGAATTTGGAAACCAAAATATGGCGCGTCGCGGGAAATATCCCATTGTTGAAGACCTGCTTCAAACCATTCCTGCATTTTGTTAACCACTTCTGGTTGCAAAGATCCTGAACCCAACCACTTTTTCAACATGGCTTCAAAACTTGGCAAATCAAAGAAGAAGTGTTCGGAATCTTTCATTACCGGCGTCGCACCGGAGACGACGGAGCGTGGATTGATGAGCTCTATCGGGCTGTAGGTTGCCGCGCATACTTCGCAGTTATCGCCATATTGATCCGGCGATTTACATTTCGGGCAGGTACCTTTCACAAAACGATCGGGCAAGAACATCCCCTTTTCCGGATCATAGAGTTGGGAAATCGTGCGGCTTTTAATAAAACCATTGGCTTTTAGTTTGTTGTAAATGGCTTCTGATAATTCGCGATTTTCTTCGCTATGGGTGGAATGATAGTTATCAAAACTGATGTTAAAACCGGCAAAATCCGCCATATGTTTGTGGCGTACATCGTCAATAAGTTGTTCCGGCGTAATGCCCATTTGGTCAGCTTTTAACATGATCGGCGTACCATGTGCGTCATCGGCGCATACAAAATAAATTTCATTGCCACGCATCCGTTGAAAACGCACCCAAATGTCCGCCTGAATATGTTCCAACATATGACCTAAATGAATAGGACCATTTGCATACGGTAAGGCACAAGTGACTAAAATTTTACGCTTGGAATTCGACATAATATTGACCTTCAGAATCCTTAAAAATACAGAAAAAAATTGGCGTTTATGTTACCTTATTGAGGGTATTTTTTCTAGTTTAATCATGATTTAGGCATTTTTAACTTAACAGATAAAGGCGGTCATGATTAAATATAACCAACGAATTTACTACACTAAAAAAGGAAGCATTATGGCGACGTTATTTTCTGAAAATTTAACGGAACAACAGAAGGAACATATTGTTCGGTTATTCAAAAACTTTCAACACCCTACTCTGCAAAAAGATCTCATTTCTCTCAACACATTGAAAAAAGCCGAAAAGGGCGGTGATACTTTGCGTGTAGAATTATCCATGCCTTTCGCCTGGAACACCGCGTTTGCCGAATTAAAAAATGCCTTAACCGAACCGTTAAAAGCGGCGGCAGACGTAGAAAATGTCAAATGGCTGCTAAACTACCAAATCGCTACCCTTAAACGTGCCAACAATCACCCTGCGGTGAAAGGTGTAAAAAATATTATTGCGGTGAGTTCCGGTAAAGGCGGCGTGGGTAAATCTACCGTTTCCGTCAACCTTGCTATCGCGTTACAACAACAAGGTGCGCGCGTAGGGATTTTAGATGCGGATATTTACGGGCCTTCCATTCCGCACATGCTCGGCGCACCGCATCAACGCCCAACATCACCTGATAACCAACACATCACCCCGATCGAAGCACACGGTTTGTATGCTAACTCCATCGGTTTCCTCATGGACGAAGACAACGCCACTATTTGGCGTGGTCCAATGGCAAGCAGCGCATTAAGCCAACTCTTACAAGAAACCCTATGGCCTGACTTGGATTATCTTGTGATCGATATGCCTCCGGGCACCGGTGATATTCAACTTACCCTGTCCCAACAAATTCCGGTAACCGGCGCCATTGTCGTGACAACGCCTCAAGACATCGCTTTGTTGGATGCAGTAAAAGGTATTGCCATGTTTGAACGGGTTTCCGTGCCGGTATTAGGCATTGTAGAAAATATGTCCATGCACATTTGCAGCAACTGTGGTCATCAAGAAGCCATTTTCGGCACCGGCGGTGCAGAACGCATTGCGGATAAATACAATATCAAAGTATTAGGACAACAACCGTTACACATCCGTCTTCGTCAAGATTTGGATCGCGGTGAACCGACGGTTATCGCTGCACCTGAAGACGACATTGCAAAATCCTTCATGCAGTTGGCCGAAAAAGTGGCAAGCGAACTTTACTGGCAAGGGTCTGTGATTCCGGGAGAAATTATGTTCCGCGAAGTAAAGTAACTACATTGCATTAAATTATCTTATCTAAAACAGAAGTGCGGTAGATTTCCGAGGTGTTTTGAAACATCTGAAAAATCCACCGCACTTTTTTTTGTTTATAGCCACAAAAAAGCCACTTTGCTTTGACAAAATGGCTTTTTATTTAAAGTGCCAGGTTAATAATCGCAAATCTCGTCATTAACGAAGAAATAAGCAATCTCCCGTGCCGCGCTTTCCGGGCTATCGGAACCATGCACGGAGTTTTCCCGTTGGCTTAAGGCAAAATCACGACGAATCGTGCCTTCTGCTGCCGTTTCAGGATTGGTCGTACCGATTAAAGTGCGGTAGTCTTGCACGGCATGTTCTTTTTCTAACACACTCACGAATACCGGCGCAGAAATCATGTATTCCACCAAAGGCGCAAAAAAGGGCTTGCCTTGGTGTTCCGCATAAAAACCTTCTGCTTGCTCTTGAGTAAAATGTACCATTTTAGCGGCAATCACTTTGAAGCCTTGTTGCTCAAAGCGTGCCAAAATCGCGCCGATTAAGTGACGTTTTACGGCATCCGGTTTAATAATAGATAACGTTCGTTGTAAGCTCATTTCACATCCTCTTACTGTTGTTTTGCTTTAGCTAATAATAAATTGGCAAGGGTTTGCACACCTATACCGGTCGCACCGGTCGCCCATAAGTCGCTTGGGGTTTTGCGATAAGTGGCGGAACAATCAATGTGTAACCAATGTTGTTGATAATTTTTGACGAAATAAGATAAAAACGCTGTCGCGGTGCTCGCGCCTGCGCCCACAGGAACCGTGCCGGTATTGGCAATATCAGCGAACGCCGTTTTAATTTGTCCGCGATGTAATTCCGCGAACGGCAAGCGCCAAAATGGCTCTTGTTCCTGTTCGGCCGCGTGGAATAAATCGGCGACCAACTGATCATCCATGGATAACGCACTGTGATAATCATTGCCTACCGCCACTTTTGCCGCACCGGTCAACGTAGCGCAATCCACGATAAATTGAGGTTGTTGTGCATCCGCATCAATTAAGCCATCTGCCAATACCAAGCGCCCTTCAGCATCCGTATTGAGAATTTCGACAGTCACGCCATTACGATATTGAATGATATCGCCCAATTTGAAGGCACGACTACTCACTAAATTTTCTGCACAGCAAAGGAATAATTTCACCCGTTGATTTAAACCACGCAAAATCGCCAAGCCTAACGCCCCTGTCAATAACGCGGCGCCGCCCATATCCGTACGCATGGTGCTCATGCCATCACTTGGTTTAATGCTGTAGCCACCACTATCAAACGTAATGCCTTTGCCCACCAAACAGGCCAACACCGGCGCGTCCGGATTGCCGGTTGGATTAAAATCCAACTGCAACATGGCGGGCAGATTTTGCGAACCTTTACCCACTTGCCATAAACCGTGATATCCCCGTTCCAGCAAGGCCTCACGAGAAACGATGGAAAAACTGACCGCACTTTGTTTACCGGCTTGCTCTGCCGTCTGCCCGATAAACTTCGCCGCGCGTTGAGCAAGCTCTTCCGGCGTTAAAATAGCTGCCGGTAAATTAATCATTTCCCGCACGAAATCGCCACATTGAATGCGATAATTTAGCTCTCGTTGTTGCTCGGAAGATAGCGTCGGAAACTGGAGTTTAAACTGCTTTTTCGCATTGTAAAAACCTTGATAAAACGCCCAACAACTTTCCAATTGCCAGCCTTCCCCGCTTAACGCAACATCAGAAATCCCCTGATTTTGTAACTTCCGCGCGGCTTTTTGTATAGAAGTGCGGTCAGAAAAATCGGTTAAATGAAGAGTCGCTTTATCTTCATTAAAACTGATGAGTGCCTTTTCACCCCAAACTGCCGAAGCCTGTTGGTTTGAAAGCAAAACCTGCATAGACATAATTTCTCCTTCAATATTGAGAATAACGGCTTGTAATATATCAGTTTTATTGGGTTTTCTCATCATGAATCCAATAAAAAAGCGCTTCCTACGGGCATCTGCGTTAAAAAACTTTCTTGCCACCAACAAAAACGGTATAATCCGCACCGACTTTTTGTATGAGATTCCGCCCAAAGTAGCCGGCGGAAAAACCGATTAATTATTTTAGAGGATCAAATGGCAAAAGAAGATTCCATTGAAATGCAAGGCACTATCTTAGAAACCTTGCCAAACACCATGTTTCGCGTTGAGTTGGAAAACGGCCACGTGGTAATTGCACACATTTCCGGCAAAATGCGTAAAAACTACATTCGTATTTTAACCGGCGACAAAGTGACCGTAGAAATGACACCATACGATTTAAGCAAAGGCCGCATCGTATTCCGTAGCCGTTAATTTCGCTTTATGACATAAACAAAAACACCGGATAATCTCCGGTGTTTTTGTTTTTCACATCAAGCTTTTCTTACCCGTTTCAAGATCAGGCGCTGAAGCCACATGCCCAACAAATGCAACAGGAAAAAGACCGCACTTAAGACATATAACGGCATATCACCAAAGACGCTATAAGGGGTTTTACCTTGTGTCGGCGCAATACGATGCGTCAACACCGTTTCCACAAATTGCGGGGCCTGCGCCACAATGTTGCCTTGGGCATCAATAAATGCCGTCACGCCTGTATTCGTTGCGCGAATCACCGGTTTCCCGAGTTCCAACGCACGCATTTGTGCCATTTGTAAATGTTGCCACGGGCCGATGGAATTACCAAACCAGGCATCATTAGAAACTGTGAGAATAAAATCACTGTTTGCCGTGAGATTTTTCTGTAATTGCGCACCGAGAATAATTTCATAACAAATTGCCGCGGTAAAATTCAGGTTCTTTGCCAGCAAGGCTTGCTGCACAGGGGCGCCACTTTCGAAAGCCGACATGGGTAAATTAAACACAGAACCGAGCGGGCGCAAAATACTTTCTAACGGAACATATTCACCAAACGGTACCAAATGATGTTTGTTATAACGGTTTGCCGTTTGCATCTGATAAGGTGCCGTTTGATTCCCCACCACCACAATAGAATTAAATAATTTGCCAAGGGTTTCATCTTGATAAATCGTGCCGACCATCACTTCCGTATTGTTTTTTTCCGCCAAAGATTGCAACATTTGGAAAAACGGTTGAATACTGTTTTCATAGGTTGGAAATGCGGCTTCCGGCAAAATAATCAAATCCGTTTTTCCCAAATTATCACCAATCAATCGCCCGTAATTTTCCATGGTTTGATACAGATAATTCGGATCCCATTTCAAATTTTGTTCAATATTGCCTTGCACTAAAGAAACATTCAGCGCCTTTTCAGGGTTTTCTTTTACATAATTAATCTTTGATGTGTAACTTGCCGCCCCACCAATAGCCACTAAAATGAGACTATTTGCCAAAACAACATTCCATTTTTTCGGTGAATTCCATAACGCAGAAACGATATTAAAAGCGACCGCACTTAGGAACATAGCCAAGAAGGTTAAACCGGTAACACCAAAAATCGGCGCAATCCCCGCAAACGGACTATCAATTTGCGTATAACCAAATTGCAACCAAGGAAAACCGGTGAAAACCCAACCACGCAAAAATTCAGTTAACGTCCATAATACAGGATACATCACTGCTCGTTGCACCTGTAAGCGGCGCACCAAATACGCAAATAAGAGCGGATACAACGACAAATATGCGGCTAACAGCACCACCAAGAAATAACTCACTGCTAAAGGGGCATCTCCAAATTGATGGATACTGACATGCAGCCAGTTCACCCCAAAAGTAAAGAAGCTCAAGCCCCATAAAAAAGCAGATAAAAGTGCGGTGGATTTTTGTGGTGTTTTGATAACCCAAATCAAACCGAACAAAGACGCATAGGACAAGGCCCAGTAATGAAAAGGCGCAAAAGCAAATACACCGATGGCACCTGAAATAAGCGCAATAAGGTAAGTGAGATATTTCTTCATCATAAAATAGTGAAGCAGGCAAAATGCCTGCTTTTTATCCTTTCAATATGTTGGTATGCCATTTCGCTCTTTGTAAAGAACGGGCTGATTGGCTGCTTACAAACGGAGAAAACTACTCCGCTAGGTTCTCGACATTCTCCATTTCCGGCAAATATTCGTCCGGTACGGTAACGCGAAGTTGAATAATGCGACGACTGTCTGCAGAAGTTACTTTAAAATGCAGATTTTCCAGCGTAATTTCTTCACCACGTTTTGGTAAATAACCGAATGCCTGCATAATCAAGCCACCAACGGTATCCACTTCTTCGTCATTAAATTGGGTGTTAAATTGTTGATTAAAATCTTCAATGTCCGTTAAGGCACGCACCGCGTAAGCATGGCGGGAAAGTTGGCGAATATCAGCCACATCCTCTTCATCAAATTCGTCTTCAATGTCTCCGACGATTTGCTCCAACACATCTTCAATGGTCACCAAACCTGACACCGCACCAAATTCATCCACTACAATTGCCATATGGAAACGTTCGGAACGGAAATCTTTTAGCATTCTGTCCACACGTTTACTTTCCGGTACGATCATGGTCGGGCGGATCATATGCAACAAATTAAATTCCTCGGCATTAGCACGCAGGTATTTCAGCAAATCTTTGGCATGTAAAATTCCTACGATATTGTCGCGATCATCCGCATCGGCAATTACCGGGAAACGGGAGTGCGCAGATTCAATGATGGTATCTAAACAAGAATCCAAATCCTGATCGGTTTCGATAAAAACGATTTGAGAACGGGGAATCATAATATCGCGTACGCGTAACTCGGCGATTTCCATTACGCCTTCAATCATTTCTCGAGTATTTTGATCAATGAGATCATTTTGTTCAGAATCTCGAATCACTTCCACTAACTCATCGCGATTTTTAAGTTCGCCTTGAAAGAAACGTCCGAAAAGGGATTGGAAAAAAGATTTTTTAGTAACTTCAGGTTGGTTGGTCGAGTGTTCTTCGTTCATAAAAATTAAAAAAGTTGCTGTCGGATTGACAGGGAAGAAAGTACCATATTTGCCACGAAAGCGCAAAAGGAAGAACGAAAGTGCGGTCTGTTTTTCTCTTAAATTTTGTGGCATATCACAAAATAGGCAATCATCAACACAGGCGCGTTAATCGCTTAAACTACGGCTATAAGAGACAAACGACAGAAAGAAAAAATGCGGCAAATGTTAGCCGCACTTTTAGTTTAATCATTTCCTTTAAAGCGATATTCCGTCCATTGGTAATATGCTTCACCGGCTTTCACAATGCCGCCGTAGTTTTGCCATTCTGGATGGTTTGGCGTGTCCGGAAGACATTGGGTTTCCAACGCAACACCGCTGTAATCGGCATATTGTGTACCATGTCGAGTAGGTGTGCCGGCGAGGTAATTGCCGGTGTAAACCTGTAATGCTGCTTGTGAAGTCAATACTTCCAAATGCAAATCGTCATTTGGTGAACTGAGCAAAACACAAGGTTTTTGCCAGGCTTTGTTGACGATAAAAGAATGATCGTAGCCTTTGGTGGCAAGCTGTTCACCTTGCATAAAATCCTGTTGAATCGGCTTGGCAACGCGAAAATCAAAACTGGTGCCGACAACGTGTTTTAACGGTGAGTTTGGAATGCCTTCGCTATCTACCGGCAAATAGAAATCTGCATTCAAGCGCAAGCGGTGATGACGAACATCTGTCCCCTGCTCAGCGTTTTCTAAATTGAAATAAGCGTGGTTGGTTAAATTCAATGCCGTATCCTGATCGCTTTTCCCTGCATACTCAATTTTGAGTGAATTTTCTTCCGTTAAGGTGTAAGTGACTGTCACATCCACATTACCCGGAAAGCCTTGATCGCCATCGGCGGAATGCAAGGAAAAACACACGAAATTTTCACCGCACTTTTCTAATGCCCAACGGCGTTTATCAAAGCCGTTCACACCGCCGTGAAGTTGATGCTTTCCTTGATTGGCAGTTAAAGTCACAATTTTATCATTAAGCGGAAATTGCGCGTTGGCAATGCGATTGGCATAACGTCCGACACTCGTCCCTAAATAGGCTTGCTGAACAGGATACGCTTCCAACTCGCAACCAAGCAAGACTTCACGCAATTCTCCGTTGACCGGCACGCGACAAGACGTCCACGTTGCTCCCCAATCGGTAAATTGCACGCGCATTCCCTGTGTATTCTGCAAGATGAAAAGATTAAATGGCAAGCCATCCGGCGCAGTGCCTTGGGCGTGTTGTTCTAGCATACACGCACTCCTTGAGAAGCCGTGCAAACATAAAAGTCTTCTTTCAAACCGGTTTGTTTTTCGTAATTGTCTGCCACGATTTTGCGGACAGCTTCTACTTTATCATGTGGCGCAAGAGCAACGATACAACCGCCGAACCCCCCTCCGGTCATGCGTGCTCCACCCTGTTTACCAATGACCAACTGTGCCAATTCCACTAAATAGTCAATTTGTGGCACGGTAATTTCAAAATCGTCTCGCATGGAATCATGCGACTGCCCCATTAATTCACCAAGACGGGTTAAGTCGTTATGTTTCAAGGTTTCTACCGCATCTAACACCCGTTGATTTTCCGTGACTACATGGCGGGCGCGTTTTGCGACCATAGGATCAAGTGCGGTCAATTCTGCTTCTTTTTCTTTAAACTGTGCCACAGACACATCCCGCAAAGCTTTCACGCCGAAAAATGCCGCTGCACGTTCACATTGCTGACGGCGGGTGTTGTATTCACCGGTAACTAAATCATGCGGCACATTAGAGTTCACGATAATTACCGCTACATCTTGCGGCACGGGTGTGGGTTGCGTTTCAAGACTGCGGCAGTCAATCATCAATAAATGATCTTGTTGGCCGAGCGCAGAAATCAGCTGATCCATATTGCCGCAGTTGGCGCCGACAAATTTGTTTTCCGCTTTTTGTCCGATAAGCGCAATCTCCGTATGACTTAAAGGCAAATCGCCCAGCTGCTGACAGAATTTTCCCGTTGCCACTTCCAACGCAGCAGAAGAACTCAACCCGGAAGAATGTGGCACGTTGCCGGAAATCACCAAATCCGCGCCTTGTTTAAAATCAGGGCAGCGTTCCTGAATAAATTTCACCACACCACGCACATAGTTCGCCCATTTTTGTTCACTTTGTGGGATGTCTTCATCTAGCAAAAACTCATCAGACAAATCCAAATCGGCGGCATACACATTCCAAACATGATCGTTGCGTTTCGCGCCGGTAATCGCCGTACCATAGTTAATGGCGCATGGCATCACAAAGCCATCGTTGTAGTCGGTATGTTCGCCGATGATATTAACACGACCGGGCGCATACACGGTCAACTCAGGCTGTTGATTGTATTTTTGGTTGAAAATGTGTTGGGATTTTTGGATTGGGGTCATGTTATTTCCTTTCTCTTTATCATATTTCTCAAACCACTCCCCTCTTTTGTAAAGAGGGGCAGGGGGAGATTCAATTGTGATATTTAAATTTCGTATGAGGTTGGTATGGCTTCTGCCACAAACGCTTGCGTTTGAACGTTGCTTTAGCAACGGCACGAAGTGCGAGCGAAGCGAGTAAATCTCCCCTACCCCCTCTTTGCTAAAGAGGGGAATTGGGCGCATTATTTCAGTTTATAGTGAATTTCACTCAACGCACGCAGTCTTTCTGCGGCTTGTTCTGCCGTTAAATCACGTTGGCTTTCGCCAAGCATTTCATAGCCCACCATAAACTTGCGCACGGTAGCGGAACGTAACAGCGGCGGATAGAAGTGCGCGTGCAGTTGCCAATGTTCATTTTCTTCACCATTAAACGGCGCAGCGTGGAAACCCATGGAATACGGGAAAGAGGTTTCAAATAAGTTGTCATATTTGGTCGTGAGTTTTTTCAATATCACCGCCAAATCTTTCGCTTGAGCGTCACTTAATTCCGTTAAGCGTTTAACCTGTGCTTTTGGCAACAACAAGGTTTCAAACGGCCAAACCGCCCAATACGGCACCACGGCAACCCAATGTTCTGTCTCCACAACGATACGTTCCTTGCGGGCCAATTCTTGTTGAACGTAATCCACTAACAGCACGGAACCGTATTTTTCATAGTATTCCCGTTGTGCTTTATCTTCTCTCGCCACTTCATTCGGTAAAAAGCTATTTGCCCAAATTTGTCCGTGTGGATGTGGGTTAGAACAGCCCATCGCGGCGCCTTTGTTTTCAAAGATTTGTACCCATTGGTATTTTTGACCAAGCTCACGGAGTTGTTCTTGCCAGACTTTAATGACCTCTTCAATTTCAAGTACGGTCAATAATGGCAACGTTTTACTGTGATCCGGCGAAAAACAAATGACGCGACTTTCCCCGCGCGCTTGCGAGCTTTGGAATAACGGATTGTCATTATGTTGCGGTGCAGGCGTGTCTTCTAACAACGCAGAGAAATCATTTTTGAATACATAAGGTTTGTGATAATCGGGATTCGGCTCACCGGTAATGCGTTTATTGCGTGGACAAAGGTAACAATTCGGGTCATGGCTTGGCTTTTGTTCTTCATTGACTTTCTCTTGTTGCCCTTGCCATGGACGTTTAGCACGATGAGGAGAAACTAAAACCCATTGGTCGGTTAAGGGGTTATATCTGCGATGCGGGTGATCGGTAGGTTCAAAAACAGTTGTCATAATACGCCTCTATATCTGCTTCTATGCATGTCTTCTTTATTTATGAAAACGATTACAAAAATATGACATAAAATAGCATATTTCACAAATTAAACTGTTATCAAGATCACAAAAATGCATTTCTTTTTATTTAAGCAACAAGGCTATTAGAAAAACTGTGACAGAGACGGCACTTTTAAAAGTAAGCGTTTCCAAAAAATCTTTTTTCCGATTATGATTTCCGTTGTTTTCATTTTTATCTAGAAAGGGGTCTGCATGGTTACGATTCGAGATGTGGCAAAACAAGCCGGTGTTTCTGTCGCAACGGTCTCTAGGGTATTAAATAACCATCCTTGTGCAAAAGAACACACCCGTGCCGCTGTACTGAATGCGATTGAGCAATTAGGCTACCGTCCGAATGCCAATGCGCAAGCGTTGGCTTCGCAGAGTTCGGATACATTAGGGGTTGTGGTGACCGATGTAACGGATGCTTTTTTTGCGATTTTAGTAAAAGCGGTCGATCACGTTGCCATGGAACATGGCAAAAATATTTTGATTGGTATGGGCTACCACCAAGCGGAGAAAGAAAAAGAGGCCATTGATACCCTGCTGCGTAAACGTTGTCATTGTTTGGTCGTGCATTCCAAGGCGCTAGATGATCAAACATTAGCAGATTATTTAGAAAGCGTACCGGGCATGGTCATTATCAACCGTTGCATTAAAGGCTATGAATCCCGCTGTGTCGGATTGGATAACCAAAAAGGCACCTATATCGCGACTAATACGCTGATTAACGCAGGGCATCGCCATATCGGTTATATTGGTTCGAACCATAGAATTAATGACGAAGCAGAGCGTAAACAAGGTTATTTGAATGCGCTTACAGAACAGGGGCTCCCCATTGTTGAAAATGCCATCGTGCATAGCACACCGGATTTTGAGGGCGGGGAGGAAGCTATGATTAACTTATTGAGTTATAACGATAATTTAACAGCAGTGGTGGCCTACAACGATTCTATGGCAGCAGGTGCGCTATCCGTCCTCAATGAAAACAATATTAACGTGCCGAAACAATTCTCTATTATTGGTTTTGACGATATGCCTATCGCTCGTTATTTAGTGCCGAAACTTACAACCATTCGTTATCCCATTGATCTTATGGCGAATTATGCTGCAAAACTGGCATTAAGCTTAGTGGATAAAACCTTATCTATGCCCATTAATCCGCAATTTAATCCAACATTAGTAAAGCGTTTCTCGGTAACAAATAGAGAGGCAAGGGAAAAATAGAATTAGAACTGCATTATTTTTAAGCGAAAGATGTAATCGTTTTCATAAATGTGAATATGATCACATTCTTTCCACAAAAAACAAGGTATCCTTACCGCCAATTACCCGAGTAGCGATTGCAGTGTAAAAAGGTAAGATGATTGATAATAATGCTTTAATGAATTATCACTGAAACAAAGCCCTCTTATTATTTATACCCACAATGAATGGAGAACATGCATTATGAAAAAAACCGTATTAAGTGCAGTTGCTTTAGCAGTAGCTTTTGGTGCCGGCATCAGTGCAGCACAAGCAGAAACCCGTATCGGTGTAACTATTTATAAATATGATGACAACTTCATGTCTTTAATGCGCAAAGAAATTCAAAAAGACGCAGATCAATTAAAAGACGTGAAATTATTAATGAATGACTCTCAAAACGCACAGTCAATTCAAAACGACCAAGTTGACGTCTTACTGTCCAAAGGTGTAAAAGCATTAGCCATCAACTTAGTTGACCCATCTGCGGCACCAACCATTATTGGTAAAGCAAAACCGGACAATATTCCTGTTGTATTCTTCAATAAAGACCCGGGTGCAAAAGCGATTGCTTCTTATGATAACGCTTACTTTGTTGGTACTGATCCAAAAGAATCAGGCATTATCCAAGGTGACTTAATTGCTAAACAATGGAAAGCTATGCCGGCATTAGACTTAAACAAAGACGGTAAAATCCAATACGTTTTATTGAAAG